>DATEVI010000384.1:0-6011 GCA_035281865.1 Geobacteraceae bacterium
CGGATGATTACCGGCGATCATCCGCTTACCGCCCGGGCAGTCGCCACCGAATTGGAAATCCTCAGGGAGGGGAGCGTCGTAGCGGGCCCCGAACTGGATGCAATGAGTGATGCCGAACTTGATCGCGACATAGGGCGGATCGAGGTTTATGCGCGCGTATCACCGGCGCACAAACTGCGCGTAGTTACCGCCCTGCAGAAAAATGGCGATGTGGTAGCGATGACAGGCGACGGCGTCAATGATGCGCCGGCGCTCAAGAAAGCCGATATCGGTATTGCCATGGGCATCACCGGCACCGACGTGAGCAAAGAAGCGGCTGCCATGACTCTCCTCGACGACAATTTCGCCTCCATCGTTGCGGCGGTGGAGGAGGGACGAGGCATCTTCGGAAATATCAGGAAATACCTGATGTATCTGATCTCGTCCAACATCGGCGAAATCCTGCTGATGGCGGCGGCTACCCTGGCAGGCCTCCCCCTGCCCCTGAGCGCCGTGCAGATCCTGTATGTCAATCTCGCCACCGACGGGCTGCCCGCCCTCGCCCTGGCCGTAGATCCGCCCGAACCCGACCTGATGTGCCGCCCGCCGCGCAATCCCCGCACCGGCATCTTCACCCGCCCGGTCGTCGTCCTCATGGGCATAGGCGGTCTCTGGTCGGCGGTGGTCAACCTGGCCGTTTTCACCGGTGCACTGTACACCGGTCTCCCCGTCAAAAAGGCGATGAGCATGACCTTCGTTTCGCTCGTCCTCATCCAGTTTCTCAAGGCCTACAATTACCGTTCGGACCGCCACTCGGTATTCAGACGGCCGTTTGCAAACAAGTGGCTCAACCTGGCCATCTTCTGGGAATTACTCCTGCTTTTCCTCGTCGTATCCATAGCACCGCTCCAGGAGGCCTTCGGCACGTCCGGCCTGACGGTAACGGAATGGACGCTCCTTGCTGCCGCCGCCTTCACCGTAGTGCCGGTGATCGAGATCGGGAAATGGATGGTACGGCGGGGAATGTTCGGTAAAGACGATTAAGCCCTCCATCTCCTCTTCCGCTACTTTTCATCGTCCGGGAAATCCGGTATATTTCGGCCGCGGAAACAAAACTTGAAACAGTGAAGTCAAAATAGCATGAAAAACCGCCTGCTTGAAATTTTCGACCTGCTTCTCGCATATTACGGACCCCTTTTCTGGTGGCCTGCCGAGTCTCCCTTCGAGGTCTGCGTTGGGGCAATCCTCACCCAGAACACCAATTGGGGGAACGTGGAGAAGGCCATTGCCAATCTGAAGTCGGAAGGGCTGCTTTCCCCGGAAGCACTTGATGATATCGACGCCGACCGACTGGCCGAAGTGATCAGACCGGCCGGTTATTTCAATGTCAAGAGCAGAAGACTGAAGGATTTTATCGATTGGGTCTTTCGGGAATACGGAGGAAGTCTGGACGGGATGTTTTGCGGGGATTGGCGGTAACTTCGCCGGGAACTGCTGACGGTGCGGGGAATAGGTCCCGAGACCGCCGATTCGATACTCCTCTACGCGGGACACAAGCCTTCCTTCGTGGTGGATGCCTATACGAAGCGGCTCTTCTCCCGGCTGGGGATTATCGGGGAGTCCGCATCATACGAAGAGGTGCGCGCATTGTTCATGGAAAACCTTCCCCCCGATGTGGCGCTGTACAACGAATTTCATGCGCTGATCGTCGAGCACTGCAAGCAATTCTGTCGCAAGAAGCCGCTTTTCGGTCAGTGCCCTCTCAAAGACATGTGCAGATGTTATGTGAAAAGCACGGATTCGATTTCTCCGTGATCCTTTCCGTCCGTGGGCGGCGGAAGCATCGTTTCAACCCGGTTTCTGCCGTTTGCCTTGGCCCTATAGAGGGCTTTGTCCGCTTCACATATCAGCGCAGCCGCCGAGTCCACACTTTCCGCGGGAAATACCGCTACTCCGAGGCTGACGGTGATTTTCACGTGTGCGATTTCACCGTCGAATGAAACCTTTTCAATGGACGTCCTGATGCGTTCGGCAACCGTTACTGCTTCGGACAGTGAAGCTTCAGGAATCACCGCAATGAACTCCTCGCCTCCGAACCGGGCGGCAATGTCGTAGTCCCGCAACTCCCGATGAAAAATGGAGGCCACTTTATAGAGAACGGAATCTCCCTGCTGATGTCCGTAGGTATCGTTTATCACCTTGAAATGGTCGATATCCATGATCAGCAGCGCAAGATTGCTCCATTTCCGTTGCGCCCGATGGAATTCCCTTCCCAGGGCATCCTCCAGATAACGCCTGTTGTGCAGGCCGGTCAGGTGGTCCGTATGGGAGATAGCCAGCAGAAGCTCGTTTGCCTGCTTCAACTGGTCCTGCAGGGTCTTCATCTTCAGGTGAACCTTGACCCTTGCCAGCAGTTCACCGGTATCGAACGGCTTGGTTATATAGTCGCTTGCTCCCAGATCGAGACCCCGTATTTTCGACTCACTGTCTTCTTTCCCGGTAAGAAGAATTATGGGGATGTCCCTGAGGCGTTCCCGGGTTTGCACCAGCCCGATGAATTTGAAGCCGTCCATCCTCGGCATATCGACGTCGCAGAGGACAAGGTCGATTTTACGGCCGAGCAGGATCTTGAATCCCTGAAGGCCGTCAACGGCTTCATGGTAAAAGGTGAAGAGGGATTTCTCCTTCAACGCTTGGATAATCTCACGGCGGACGGTTTCGGAGTCTTCCACAACGAGTACGCTGGTCTCCATATTTTTTCTCCTCACATCGAAAAGTCCTTTATCAAAGCACCGGCTCCCTCGCCTTCCGCTTCAATTCCGCGATCGTCTTGGAGTAATCGGGACTGCCGAAAACCGCACTTCCCGCCACGAAGACATCCGCCCCGGCATGGGAGATCCGGTCGATATTTGAGATCTTCACACCACCGTCAACCTCAAGTTCGGTCTCCAGCCCCCTCTTGTCCAACATCCCCCGCAGGGCATGTATTTTCGGAAGACAGGCTTCTATGAATGATTGCCCGCCAAACCCCGGATTGACCGTCATCAGCAGGACAAGATCAAGGTCGTCGAGGACATAATCCAGGCAGTGAAGAGAGGTTGCCGGATTCAGGGAAATACCGGCCTTTTTGCCGAGCGATTTGATGAGCTGGACGGTGCGGTGGACATGGTTGACCGCCTCGGCATGGAAAACGATGATATCCGCCCCTGCCGCCGCAAAATCGGGGATGTACCGGTCCGGATCGGCAATCATCAGGTGCACGTCAAGGGGCAGCGTCGTCACCTTCCTGGCTGCTTCCACGACCAGCGGACCGATGGTGATATTCGGCACGAAATGTCCGTCCATGACGTCCACATGAATATAATCCGCCCCTGCCGCCTCCACGGCCCGTATTTCATCCCCCAGTCGTGAGAAATCCGCCGAGAGTATGGATGGCGCTATCTTTTTCATCAAACCTCCAAGAATCATTTTCTTCTCAGCCTCGCCGCAAAGAACCCGTCCATTACGTGCTTGTGGGGCCAGCTGCGGAAGAACCCCCGATCGGTGAAAAGCTGGGAAAGATTGGGGAATAATCCCCTTAAATCTTCTATCACAAAATCATTCCTCGCAGTAAGAAAATCATCAATGACCCCTTCGTTCTCCTCCACGGAAGTGGAACATGTGGAATATAGAAGAACGCCCCCGCTCTTCAACCGGTCGGCGAGGTTGCCGAGTATGCTCTTTTGCAGCGAGGCAAGCCTCAGGACATCGGCGCGTGTCTTTCGCCATTTCCCCTCGGGATTGCGGCGAAGTACCCCCAGGCCGGAACAGGGCGCGTCGACAAGAACCCGGTCGAACACCCGGGCGCCGAGGGCATGCTGCGAGCCCGCTGCATCCAATGTACAGGTCTCGATAATGGAAATGCCGAGTCGTTCGGCGGTTTCACCGATGAGGCGGAGCTTGCCGGTATAGGAATCGCAGGCCAGTACCGAACCGCTGTTGCCCATCAACTGGGCCATGTGGGTCGATTTGCCGCCGGGGGCGGCACACGTATCCAGCACCGAGTCACCCGGCTCGGGAGCAAGCAGGATCGAAGCCAGTTGGGATGACTCGTCCTGAACGGTAAAAAAACCGTCCCTGAAACCGGGCAGCGATGCCGGGTTCACATGTGAAAGGACATGGATTCCATCTGGGGAAAACCTGCATGCCTCGGACCGTACTCCCTCCTCGACAAGTCGGTCCAGCAGTTTTTCCCTGGTTGTCCGCAGGGTGTTGGTTCTGAAAGTGAGGGGAGGCACTTCGGCCATCGATTTGGCCAGAGCTTCCGCCCCTTCCCGACCCAGTTGCCGCATCCACTCCTCAACCAGCCATTTCGGGTGGGAATAGTAAACCGACAGGTATTCCGCCGGAGTTCCGGTACTGTCCGGCCACGATATCAAATCCCTTTCCCGGTCCGCCCGGCGCAACACCGCATTTATGAAGCCTGAAGCGCGTGGAGAAAAGGTCTTGGCGAGGTTTACCGTCTCATTCACCGCGGCCGAAACGGGAATTCTGTCAAGGAAGAAGGACTGGTACAACCCCAGACGGAGAAGGACAAGAACGGCTCTTTCCAGCTTGGCGGTCCTCTGGCTGGAGAACTGGTTTATTATGTGGTCAAGGGTTTCCTGTCGGCGCAGAACACCGAAAACCAGTTCGGTCAGGAGGCCCCTGTCCGGCCCGCGGAGCGCCCCCGCCGACAGCTCACGGTCTATAAGACTGTCGGCATGGCAATGCTCCTTATCGATGCGCTGTAAAATCTCGTACGCGGCACGCCGCGGATTTGTTGTGTTCAAAGTTGGCTCCCTGGAAAAGATATGGATAAAAAAACAGCGCGGTTGATATGACTCCGCGCTGCGCATCGTAAGCGGTACGGGTTCTGTCAGTCCGGAATCAGCCTTGCCGTCCGTATACCATCGATTCCAGCCTTCTGATCCGCTCCTCCATGGGAGGATGTGTGGAAAAGAGCGACATGATCCCGCCGCCGGTCAACGGGTTGACGATGAACATGTGCGCCGATGCCGGACTGGCCCCTTCCATCGGTATCTGCCGATTTGCCGTCTCCAGTTTCCTGAGAGCGTTCGCCAGATAGAGGGGATTGCCGGTGAGCAGCGCCCCACCCTTGTCGGCCTCATACTCCCTGGACCTGGATATGGCCATCTGGATCAGCATCGCCGCCAACGGCGCAACGATCGCCATGACCAGAGTACCCAACAAACCGCCGCCCTCTTCGTCGCGGTCACGCCCGCCTCCGAACAGAGCCGCCCACTGGGCCATCTGGGCCAGGTAGGTAATAGCGCCGGCAACAGTGGCCGCAATGGAGGATATCAGGATATCACGGTGCTTTACGTGGGACAGCTCATGGGCCATAACCCCCATCAACTCCTCCCGGGAGAGGATGCGAAGAATTCCCGTAGTAGCAGCTACAGCGGCATGTTCCGGATTGCGTCCCGTGGCAAAGGCGTTGGGGGTGTCCGATGAAATGATATACACCTTCGGCATAGGCAGTCCTGCTTGGGCTGCCAACTGTCTCACCATGCCGTAAAACTCAGGATGCTCGGCCTCGGTCACCTGCTTGGCACCATACATGGCCAGAACAATCTTGTCGGAGAACCAGAACGAAACCAGATTCATCACCGCGGCCATGACAAGGGCAATGGTCATGCCTCCCCTCCCCCCAATGGCGCCGCCCGCCAGCACGAGAAGCACGGTCAACAGGGCCAACAGGAAAGTCGTCTTCAGAGTGTTCATGCGTTTACCTCGTATTTATATTGCTTTCAAAATCAGTATAATGATTGATGCATGAAACTTCAAGGAGAAGACGGCTTGCCGAGTGGACGGACCTTGCAGGGCAGCCTTACCTTGACTTTGGCAAAAGAAAGTCTACCCTTTCAATCAGATTAAAAGGGTCCCGGTTCGATAAAGGAACCGTGCCGGCCATTCCTGAACAACCGGACGACGAGATGACCGATCCCGCCGGTGATTCAGGAGGCCGCATCGCCTGCGGGGTCATTACG
>DATEVI010000385.1:0-2271 GCA_035281865.1 Geobacteraceae bacterium
TTGGGTCCATCCAGTTCCTCGATTCGGACGGCGATGGCTATTCCAACATCGACGAGATCAGTGCCGTCCGCTATCCCGGCGACGCGAACGACGACCCGACCAAGGTCGTCGCCCCGTTCCGCATCTATACAAAGGAACAGCTACAGGCCATGCCCCAGCATTCACAGTTCATGCTTATGAACACCACCAAATCTGGCGACTACTACACTGAATATTCGGGAGTGGTGATGGAGTATCTCCTGAAGAAAGCAGGTATTTCTCCCACAGCGACAAAGATCACCGCATATGCCCCCGACGGTTTTGCGCAGGGGCACCCTATGGATGACAGCGCAGAAAATATCGGCTCATCTTATGCTCCATTTGTAAAAGGTGCATATCCCGCTGCAACCTATTTCCACGTCGAGGAGGCTGATAAGGCAATAAACCAGGAATACGGTTGGTGCGATTACACATCTCCCGGCAACGCCGGCCGCGTAAACGACGACCCGATCTTCGTCAGGCACGGACTGAGGCTCCTCCTCGCCCTCCGGGCGGACGGCAAGGACCTGTTGTCGGGATATCTGGACGGTACCAAGCTGGCGAGCGGCACCGAGGGCCCATTCCGGGTGGTTGCTCCCCAGAAAATCGTCGGTCCGCCCGATCAGGCGTCCAGCGCCGCCAGGCAGGACGTCATCTGGCCCTATGACTCCAACTCGGACCACAATGCAGGCTTCTCTTCGAAATGCACGACCATCGTCAAGGTGGATCCTCTGCCTGCGGGCACAACCGACATCAACGTGATGGAAGCCGGCTGGACCTACATCGATCAGGGGAAAATTGTTTTGTACGGTGCGCTGGAGGGGCCGCGGCCGATTTTACCTTTTGACGGCGCCACCGGTGTTCCCTGGGAACCGACATTCTTCAAATGGATAAAGAGTCCCGGGATCGATAAGGAGGCTGTAATCAGCTACAAGCTTGAATACACTGACGACCCCTATCTCAAAAACTGGAAGGCTGTAATAATTGAGAAAGAAACCAAGAAACACGGGAAGTTCCATACCTGCATGGTGAAGGAAGGCACTTCGATAGCTCTTGAGCCCAATACCAAGTACTGGTGGAGGGTTACGGATGTTGACGAGAACGGCGGCAGCACCGTCAGCCCGCTTCGAAGCTTTACGACTAAAGCGAAAAAAAGCCGTCGATGAACGGCTGATCTGACGTATGGGTTTGTGTAAAACAAGAAAGCCGCTGTCTCGGCATTTGCCGAAGCAGCGGCTTTTTCATTGCTGGGGAACTATTGGCGTCTTATCTTGTCGTTCCCTGTGTTGCGGTGCCCGTCGTGGCTGTTCGGGGGGTTACCGTCCCCGCTGCGGTTGCCGTGGCGGTCTCCTCATATAAAAACTGCCATTCGCTGTATTTTTCTTTCCCCTCCAGGAATTCCAGCCCTTCGGGGAAGTTGGCCTTCTTGATCGGCTCCTGTTCGCTGGAGCTGTGAACGCCGATGATACCTCCCGTGGCGCCGCCTTTTATCGGCACCCAATCCTCGCCGGTCAGGGGATCCGGGTACAGGGTGCGCAGGTATCTGACCTTGGAGGGCATGTTGGGGTCCAGCAGAAGGTCCTTCAGGTCGTTCAGGGCGGGACGTTGGCGTTGACCGGTCGCACCCGGCTGCTTGTACCACCGGGCAATGGCGTCCTTGTACTGCATGCCGCGAAAAAGGAATTCCTCCTCCCGTTCGCGATCCATTATCGTCTTCCAGCTTTGTCCCGCCGCTGCAAGCATTATCCCCATGATCATAACTATCATCAGGGCGGCGAGATAGGTGAAGCCAGCGGAAGAACGGAGAGTGTTAGCCAGCATTGACTATTTCCTCGCGAGGACCTCACGGGCTGCTTCTGCCAGGTCATCGGGAGTGAGGCCGAAATATTTGATAAGTTCCTCCGCCTTGCCTGAGGTGCCGAACCTGTCGCGAACGCCGACCCGTTTGACCGGTGTGGGACGTGTTTCCGCCAGGAGTTCCGCCACTGCGCCCCCCAGTCCGCCGATTATGGAATGTTCCTCCGCAGTGACGATTGCGCCTGTTTCTTCGGCGGCCTTGAGGATTATTTCCCTGTCGAGGGGCTTGATGGTCGCAATGTGGACGATCCGCGCCGATATACCTTCTTTCTTCAGCAGTTCTGCTGCTATCACTGCCTGACCTGTCATGATGCCGGTAGTAATGAAGGTCATGTCAGTTCCGGGTACGACTTCGCACCCCTTGCCGATTTCGAAATTGTAGTCTTCTTGAAAAAT
>DATEVI010000386.1:0-2833 GCA_035281865.1 Geobacteraceae bacterium
GGAGAGGGGACTTTCCAACGTCTTCAAGTCGCTTCGCAAGGCAATCGACGAGGTCACCGCTTTACGTGAACAGATATTCCGTGAAAGCGAAGAGGACCTACTCAGGCTTTCCATGCTCGTTGCCAGGAAAATCATTCAGCAGGAAATCAGCGAAGACCGGCGTATCCTGGCAAGGGTAGTGTCTGCCGCTCTTGAAAACGCCGCCGAACGAGACGACGTGGTCGTCCGCCTGAATCCTGAAGATTACAGGCTCGTGACGACACACAGACAGCACTATCTCCAGGGCATAGGCGAGGATAAAAATCTCAATCTGAAACCGGATGAAACCATATCCCAGGGAGGATGCGTCGTAGATACGGTAATGGGAGAGATCGATGCCCGGCTGGAATCCCAGCTGGATGAAATTCACAAGCGGCTTCTGGAAGATCGCGGGGGGATACCCGTATTTTCGCAGAGTATTCTGAAGGATGCGGAAAAGTATGCATACGAGGAGAGTTGATCTAGCCCGTTACATGGAGGCGCTTGAGGGTATCAGACCGATCAGGTTCAACGGCAAGGTAACGCAGGTCGTCGGTCTGGTCATCGAGGGATACTGCCCGGATACGGCCGTGGGCAGCCTCTGCGAGATATTTCCCCATGACGGCGAACCTATACTTGCCGAGGTGGTCGGTTTCCGCGACAACAAGACCCTGCTCATGCCACTCGGTGAATTGCGCGGAGTCGGGCTCGGCAGTCTGATTGCGGTAAAGCGGGAAAAGGCATCCATGGGTGTCGGAACGGCCCTGCTCGGACGTGTCATTGACGGTCTGGGAGTGCCGATAGACGACAAGGGGCCGGTAATCGTCCAGGAGGAGTATCCGATTTACGCTCAGCCGCTGAACCCCATGAAGCGCATTCCTATCAGGAAGCCCCTGGACCTCGGCATACGCTCCATCAATGGCCTGCTGACCTGCGGTGAGGGGCAAAGGGTCGGGATCATGGCGGGTTCGGGTGTCGGAAAATCGACGCTTCTTGGCATGATAGCAAGGTATACGGAGGCGGATGTCAACGTCATCGCTCTCATTGGCGAGAGGGGCCGGGAACTGAGGGAATTTATCGAAAAGGACCTCCAGGAGGAGGGACTGAAAAAGTCCGTCGTCGTGGTTGCCACATCCGATCAGCCGCCGTTGGTGCGGATGAGAGGGGCTTACATAGCTACGACCATAGCCGAATATTTCCAGGCCCAGGGGAAAAAGGTTCTGCTCATGATGGATTCCGCCACGCGTTTTGCAATGGCAATGAGGGAAGTAGGCCTGGCAATCGGTGAGCCGCCAACGACAAAGGGATACACTCCGTCCGTTTTCGCGGCATTGCCCAAGCTTCTGGAGAGGACGGGAAGTTTCCCGACGGGGAGCATTACAGGTCTGTACACGGTTCTGGTGGAAGGTGACGACTTCAACGAGCCGATTACCGATGCCATGCGCAGCATTCTGGACGGACACATTCTGCTGTCGCGGGATCTCGCCGCAAGGAACCAGTATCCGCCCGTAGAAGTACTTTCAAGCGCCAGCAGGGTCATGACCGATGTAACGGACAAGGAGCAGCAAGCGCTCGCCGGAAAATTCAAGGAACTACTGGCAACTTACCGGCAGGCCGAAGATCTGATCAATATCGGCGCCTACAAGCCGGGCAGCAATCCGAAAATCGACCTGGCGCTGTCGAAAATCGAGCGGATGAATGCCTATCTGAAACAGGACATTAGTGAAAACGTTTCATTGGAAGATGCCGTGGAAGCTTTGAGAAAAGTACTGGAGTAAATACGGAGAAGTCATTATGCGCAAAAAAATATTCGGTCTTGAGCAGGTCCTGAACTTCAGGAAAGAAGTGGAAAAGGTTCGCAAGACGGAATTCGCCGCGGCCAAGAGTGAATTTGAAACGGCCCATGACCGGCTTCGCAGCGAAGAAGAAAGAATGGACCGTGTGAATACGGAGTTCATGGACAGGCAGCTTAAAGGCATAGGGGCCGTGGAACTACAGATGTACTCCGATTTTTTCAGTAAAAAAAGCGCTGATATCAAGGCCCAGAGACACACTGTGACCAGTCTCGACAAAAATGTTAACGAGAAAAGGGAAATCCTGCTGGAAGCGGCCATCGACAAGAAGGTGCTCGAGGAATTGAAGGATAAGAAAATCAGGGCTCACAAGCAGAATCTGGCCGAGAAGGACAGGGCCTTTCTCGATGAGCTGGCCCTGCGCAAAGGGGGAAATACGGGGAGATGAGAGTCTCACCTTTGGCCATTGCATGTTCCGCGGCGTTCCTCTGGTTTCTGTTCCCGTCTTCCGCAACGCTCAACACCGGGCTATCCGACGGGAACCAGACAGCGGTCGTACCCAAGAATCACCCGGCTCAACAGTCGCCCGCAAAAACGCCCGCCGCATCCGTGAAACCCGGGACCGACTACAGGAACCGCGATATCATTGAAAAGGAAACCGCATTGAATCTCAAGGAGCAGGAACTCAAGCGGATTTCCGGGAATATTGATGCACGCATGAAAGAACTGGATGAGGTCAGGAGATCCGCCGAGTCGACCATTTCGGCAAAGAGACAGGTCGACAAGGAAAAGTACAAGAAAATGATCAAGCTTTACAAGGCCCTCCGACCTGAAGAGGCGGCAAGACTTATGGACAAGCTCGATGAAGAGCTTGCCCTGGAGATGCTGAATCAGATGGACACGAAAACGGCAGCCAAGCTGATACCGCTGCTGAACGAGAAGCGGGTGCTGAAATGGACGCGGCTGTCGTTGTTGAATGAGTGAAGCATATTAATTGTAGGGGCGACGCATGCGTCGCCCAA
>DATEVI010000387.1:0-4163 GCA_035281865.1 Geobacteraceae bacterium
GTGAGCGGATGGTCGCCCGTGATCATCACGACTTCGATGCCCGCCTGTCCGCACATCTGAACGGCATGCCGCGCCTCCTGACGCGGCGGATCGATCATCCCCACCAGTCCGACAAAAGTCATGCCGGTCTCCGCGTCTGCAATCGAAGTATTCACATTGCACGCTATTGCCAGAACCCGTAGCGCTTCTTTGGCCATTTGTCTTGCGGTTTCGAGAATGGCTTCCCGTTCCGCCGCATCGAGGTCAATGATGTCCGTGCCGGTCATCCTCCGGGTACACGAGGCGAGTATGACCTCCGGCGCGCCCTTGGTATAGGAGACAGTGCCGTCTGGTGATTCGTGGAGCGTCGTCATCCGTTTTTTTTCGGAACTGAAGGGGATTTCGTCCACCCGCGGGAACTGTTCATCCAGCCGGGCCTTGTCCATCCCCGCCTTGGCTGCCGCCACTACCAGTGCGCCCTCGGTTGGATCGCCCTTCACCTGCCAGAGGCCGTCCTCCTGACTATGCACGATATGCGCATCCGATGCGAGGGCGGCGGCCCGCAGCAGGAATTTCAGAGGCTCCGAAGGTTCGACGCTGTTTCCATTGAGTGAGAATCCGCCGTTCGGTTCGTAACCTGCTCCGGATATTTCCCACATCTCCCCGGCCACGAAGATCTTGCGCGCGGTCATCTCGTCCCTGGTCAGGGTACCCGTTTTATCGGAACAGATCACCGACGTGCTGCCGAGCGTTTCCACGGCAGGCAGCCGGCGAATGAGCGCATTGCGCCGCACCATCCGTTGAACGCCGATTGCCAACGAGACGGTGACAACCGCGGGAAGCGCTTCGGGGACGACTGCAACCGCCAGGGCAATTCCGAAAATGAACATTTCCAGGAGGGGTCGTCCGTGCACCAGACCGAGGACGACAATTAAGACTACCACCACTACCGCCACCCATGCCAGCACCCGGCCGACCCTGTCCAGATTTTCCTGCAGTGGGGTCCTGCCGACTTCGACGGTCTCCAGCATTTGCGCAATCCTGCCGAACTCGGTTCCCATGCCAGTAGCGATGACTATGCCGCAGCCCCGGCCGTAGGACGCCGTCGTGCCGGCGTAGGCCATGTTTTTGCGGTCTCCCAGGGCGAGGTCCGGGCCGTCGAGCGGGTCGGCGTGTTTTTCAACGGGAACGGACTCGCCGGTAAGCGCCGACTCTTCAACCTGCAGGTTGACGCACTCCTGGAGTCTGAGATCGGCGGGAACCCGATAAACCGCCCGCAACAGCACGACATCACCGGGCACGAGGTTTCGCGACGGAATCTGCATCTCTTCCCCGTCACGGATGACGAAGGCGGCCGGAGCAGCCATCCGGTGCAGCGCATCCATGGCCCGTTCGGCCCGATACTCCTGGACGAACCCAAGGACCACCGCAAAAAGGACGATTACCGTAATGACGATCGCCTCGGTGCCGTGTCCGAGAAAGGCGGAAACCGCTGTCGCAATCAGCAGGATGATGATGAGGACATTGTTGAACTGCTCCAGCAGGATGGCCCATGGCGAAATGGTGCGGGCAGCCTGCAATTCATTCGGACCGTAAAGGCTCAAACGGCGTTCGGCCTCATCCCCGGGCAGTCCGTCAGTGCCGGATTCCAGACGTGAACATACCGTCTCGGCGGATAAGGTATGCCAGGGAACCGTTAACTGTTCGGCTATTCGGTTCATGCCGGCGGCCGAGAAAACGTGGTCGAATTTATTTTGTCGTGGGGAGATGACGGTAGGTCATGCGCCGTCCATGTCCTGAATAGTTTCATATGTCGCCTCCAATAGAGGAGATTCATCGAACGTAGAAAGATTAACATTTGCCGCCGTCAGTTCAAGTGACGGATAAATCTTTCCAAGTCCCTGCGACAGTTTCTTGCGTGAGTGGTTGGGTTTTACGTTTACCGCGAAAACTGCCGGTTGCAACGAAGTGTGTTTGATCAGGTGATTTTTCAGCGGTGGCGAATGACCAGGGTCTTCCCCATGATGAAACGTTCCAGGCGCTTCCGCAGCCATTTTTTAAGCCGGTTTCGTGTGGCCGGGATGAGGAAGAAGATACCGAGGAAGTCGGTGAAGAATCCAGGGGTGAGGAGGAGGATTCCTCCCGTGAAGATGAGGGCGCCGTCAAGAATGGCCCCCGCCGGGACGCGCCTCTGCGCAAGGTCGTTACGGATCGCTCTGATGGTCCGCAGACCCTGTGATTTGGCCAGCCAGGCGCCGGCGGCGGATATGGCGAGCAGAATAAGCACGGTGGGCAGAGCGCCGATCACCCGGCCGACCTTGATCAGCAGCCAGATCTCGATGATGGGCACGACGGAGAAAAGAATGAAGAGACGGAGGAGCATTTGCCTGTTCCTATTGTGGTGCGGCGGCTGGTAGTCAGTAGTCAGTAGTCAGTAGTCAGTAGTCAGTAGTCAGTAGTCGGGAAGCCTGATGAAAATTGGATTCTCAAGCCGTTCTCCCGACTACTGAATTCTGGCTACTGAATACTGGATTCATTCATCCCATGTTCTTGTCTATGTAGATGGCCAGTTCGCCCATGCAGTTCACGTAGCTGCCGAATTCGTTGTCGTACCAGCCGAACAGTTTGGCGTGGGTGACGGGGATCTGCACCTCTTTGTCGGCTTTCACCCCGGCGGCCGCGAGAGTATCAGGCGGAATGGTGACGAATCCGGTGCGGGCATGGTTCTCGTGTCCCTCGACTACAACGGCAGCCCTCACCCCGACGATGTCCGTCGAAACGTTCTGCCTTTCGCTGAACAGCAGCAGTCCCTTCTGCGAGCCTTCGGCCGCCTTTCTGTAGACATCGTTGAGGAAGGTCTGGCTGACCACCGGCTGTCCGGCAGCGTCGAGCGGCGTGTGGAACGTAATGTTGAGGATAATCAGGGAAACGGTGCTGGTGGGAATCCTGACCGAATCGGCCATGAAGCCGACCTGCTTGATCTCCGGAAGGACCTGCTCGAGGGCCTTTGCCGAACCGGTGGTGGATAGGATTATGTTGTTCATGATCGACCGGTTCTTGCGCAGGTCGGAGGCGGACGCCTTGGGCGGCGCGTCGAGCACGCTCTGGGTATTGGTGGCGGCGTGGATCGTGGACATGGAAGCCGTGAGCATCTGTGAGGTCTCTTTTGTCTCCAGGAGCGGCTTGATCAGGTGAGCCAGCCCGGTTGTCGTACAGGATGCCGCCGAGATGACGTGATGCCGGGCGGGGTCGAACGACGTATGATTGATCCCGTAGATCAGGCAGGTGCTGTCGTCGGGGGTCTTGAGCGATTTGTCCTTTATCTTGAACGGGGCGGAACCGATGACTTTCTCCGCGCCCCCCTCCAGATGCCCGCGCAGGCTGCCGTTTTTCTGGTCAGCCGGGACGGTGGGATCCAGGAACTGGCCGGTGGTGTCAATGACAAGCCGCACTCCTTCCCTGCGCCAGTTTATATCTTTGGGATTTCTCGCTTCCCTCAGCACTTTTACCATCATGCCGTCGATGTCGAAGAGGAGATTGGTGGATTCCTCCAGCAGTTTGATCTCGCATTTCTTCGAGTAACCATAAAGGAATTTGCTGAGAGAGCCGTATGTGGAATCGGTTTCCATTGCCTGGACGAGGTCGTCGACGGATTTGCCGGCTTCCCGTCCCATGTTGATCACTATTCCGTCGAAGTGCTTCCGGTGCAGGAAGTTCCACAGGGTCAGCTTGCCGATCCGTCCCATTCCGTTTATACCCAGCAGACGTTTGCCCTTTACAGTTGCGTTCATTCATTTCCTCCCGATTGCCTTGTTTATTTCCATGAGGTTCTTGCGAATCCTCTTGATTCATGTCGCGTCAAGCGTATCAATTTCCTTCGGTATATTCAACAGCGTAATTTCCGCTGTAGATGTTGCCGAGCCTGCCGTCGATGGCTATTTCATCACCGGTATGGAATTCCCGACCGTTGATGAAACACCTCTTCTCCGACTCGATCACCTCCAGCACCCTGCAGTTCACTATGCAGATCTTGCCCAGTCGCACTGCCGTCACGGCGGCGTGGGAGGTGGCTCCGCCCCTTGCGGTCAGCAGCCCGTCGCATTCGAAGATCATATCGATGTCGTCCGGCACGGTGTCCGGTCTGACAAGTATTCTCTTCTTTCCGGGGAAACGGGCCGCGGATT
>DATEVI010000388.1:0-2378 GCA_035281865.1 Geobacteraceae bacterium
TGCTTCAAACCAGGGCGAAGCAGAGAAACCTTGCTTCGCCCCTACAATTCTGTCGCCTTTTGCCTTTAGCCTCCTACATAAACCCTCGGCACCCTTTTGCTTATGTTACAGAAAACTTCATATGGAATGGTGCCCGACCTCTCCGCGAGTTCCTCGGCACGGACACAGTTTCCGGCTCCGTCACAGCCAAGCATCGTCACCACGTCGCCCACTGCGACATCGGGTATATCGGTGACATCCAGCATGACCCAGTCCATGCAGACGGTTCCCGCGACCTTCGCCCGCATGCCACGGACAAGCGCCTCGCCCCTGTTTGTCAACGCCCGGCTGTAACCGTCGGCATAGCCGACCGGAACGCTGGCCACCAGGGTTTTACTCTCCGCCACAAATCGCCGCGCATAGCTGACGCTGTTTCCCGTGTCCACCCATTTCAGCATCGCCACCTTGCTCCTGAGATGCATGACGGGCCTAAGGTCCATTTTGCCGTCGAAGTCCGCCGATGGAAGCGCCCCGTAAAGAGCTATTCCAGGTCGAATCAGGTTGCAGAAAGGAAGCTTCTGACTGAAGGCCGCGGCACTGTTGGCAAGGTGAATGTAGCGGGGAGAGAACCCTTCATTCCTGGCTATTTCAACTACTCCGGAAAAAATCCCGCTCTGAATCTCGGTAAAGTGGTTGCCATTATCATCGAGCTCATCGGCGGAAGCAAAATGGGAAATCATCCCTTCCAGCTCCAGATGCCTCATTTTGCCGAATTCCTTCAGGAAAGCGGCAACGTCTTCGTGAAAAATTCCGAGTCGCCCCATGCCGGTATCAACTTTGAGATGAACCCGCGCCTTGCGGTACATCTTTCCGGCGACGTAATTGAGCGCCCGCGCCTGTTCGATATCGAAAACGACTGTAGAGATATTGAACCCGATGCACTTTTTCTCCTGCCCCGGATATATCCCCCCGAGAAGAAGAATAGGTCTGTCGATGCCCGCTTTGCGCAGCTGGATTCCTTCGGCCAGGAATGCCACACCGAACGCAGTTACCCCCATCTTCTCCAGTTGCATCGAAACATCCATGAAGCCATGTCCATAGGCATCGGCCTTGACCACAGCCAGAATTCCGCATTGTCCCGAAACGATATTTTTAATCTGGAGATAATTATGTCGCAGAGCCGATAAATCTATCTCCGCGATGGTCGGACGACTGTCCATGCACTAAATTTCCTTGACCGTGGAAGATTTTGAGTTTGTCCGTAAATAACGTTACGAGTTGCGGACAAGCTCTTAATTTTTCTATCATGTATCTTCTATACTGTAAAGATCAAACCCCCCAAAACCCGTTGACTTTCCGGGAAAATTACTTTAGCTTAAATTAGAATTAAGCCGTGCGCAACCATCACGGCTTTCTTCTTTTGCGCGCTCACAAAAAGCCCTGAAAAGCATCTATTCGTCATTCCGGCAAAAGCCGGAATCCAGTCCTTGCAATATGCTTCCACTGGACCCCGGCTTTCGCCGGAGTGACAACTTTTGCGCAGCCATTGTTCTTCAACCTAATAAAATCGCGACGGACCCCAGGGACCATATGATCAAGGGACTCTATCTCATAACGGACCATGGCGAACGCCTGGTGGAACGGGTAAGCGACGCCCTCGCCGCAGGGGTTTCCGTACTGCAGTATCGCAACAAGGAAATGGATTATCCGTCCCGATTGGCCGAAGGCAGGGTACTGCGCCGGCTGTGTGCATCCAGGGGGGTCACGTTCATAGTCAACGACGACCCTCTGCTGGCGGCCGAACTGGGCGCGGACGGCGTTCATCTCGGCCAGGACGACGGAAACGTTTCTGAGGCGCGCCGCATCCTTGGTGCGGGCAAGATCATCGGCATATCAACGCACACACAGCAAGAGGCCGTGCGGGCCAAGGCCGAAGGAGCGGACTATATCGGTTTCGGCGCCATGTATCCCACAGGTTCCAAGGAAGTGCGGCACATGCCGGGTCCGGAGGAGCTTGACTCTGTCAAAGCAAGCGTTTCCATCCCTGTCGTGGCTATTGGAGGCATAACAAGGGACAACGCATGCCCGGTCATAGACGCAGGCGCCGACGCGGTGGCCGTAATTTCCTCGATTCTTTCCCATCCTGAACCAGGCTTGGCGGCGACGGAAATGGCTTTACTTTTCAATAGGCGGGCGACTTACCCACGCGGCTCGGTCATGACGGTGGCAGGCAGCGATTCCGGCGGAGGTGCGGGAATACAGGCCGATATAAAAACCGTCACACTTCTCGGCAGCTACGCATCGTCGGTCATAACAGCCCTCACCGCCCAGAATACCATGGGAGTTAAAGCCATTCACGGAGTCCCCGCCTCCTTTGTCGCGGATCAACTGGACGCGGT
>DATEVI010000389.1:0-4188 GCA_035281865.1 Geobacteraceae bacterium
TGCGGAAAAAGATACCTTACGGCGGCTACGACGCCTTCGATTTCGATGTGGCCGTGGCCGAAGGGGGAGACTGTTTCGCCCGCTACCTGGTCAGGATGGAGGAGATGAAGCAATCGCTGCGCATCGTGGAGCAGGCCATGGAAAAGATGCCCGGCGGGCGCTGGATCGCGGACGACTACCGCTACATCCTGCCGCGGAAGAAGGACGCGCTGCAGGATATCGAGTCGCTGATCCACCACTTCATCAATGCCACGCGGGGCATGGCCCCGCCCAAGGGGGAGGCATACGCCTCCATCGAGGCGCCCAAGGGGGAAAACGGCTACTTCGTGGCTTCCGACGGTATCAATGTCCCCTACCGAATGCGGATCAGGACACCCAGCTTTCCACACATCCAGGCTCTGCCGTTGATGAGCAAGGGGCGTTTGTTGGCGGATCTGCTGGCGATACTGGGGTCGATAGACTTTGTTCTGGCGGATCTGGACCGGTGAGAGAGAAATGATCCCTGAATCTATGAAAAAAGAGCTGCTCGAAAAGGTAGCTTCTGCCGTTACGTCCCGCGAGGCCGCAGTGGATGTTATGAAGGAATTGCAGCGGCATTACGGCTGGCTGACCGATGAGGCGGTGGATGAGGCGGCTGAAATACTGGGTCTGTCTCCGCTTCAGGTGGACGAACTGGCTACCTTTTATGAAATGATCTACCGGCGACCGGTCGGGAAGCGGGTGATCCAAGTGTGTGACTCCATTTCATGCTGGAGTGTGGGTTGTGACGGGATTATGGAGCACCTGAAAAGGCGTCTCGGCGTGGAAGCCGGTGGCACCACGGAAGACGGGATGTTTACCCTTGTTCCCTGCGCCTGCCTCGGAAATTGCGGGGAAGGTCCGACCATGATGATCGGTGATACCCTTTACGGAAGACTTACGGCGGAGCGAGTGGACGAGATTCTGGAGATGGAGAATAAGCGTTACGAATAGGACATGGACGAACGCGAAAAATGCAGGATTGAATGTTCATCTAAGCAATTGTGTGTGAACCTTTTTCCTTAATTCAAAAAAAAGAGGAGGAATGAATATGAAGAAGCTGATTACTGTCGGTGTTGCAACCCTTGCCCTGGCCGCTTTCGCGCCTGCCTGTATGGCTGCTGCGAAAGCAAGTAAGGGGGAGGAACTCTTCAAGACCCATTGCGCTATTTGCCACCCGAACGGCGGCAATATTATCAACCCCAAGAAACCCTTGGATAAGAAGGCTCTGGCGGCTAACAACATCAAATCCGCAAAGGACATCGTCAACAACATGAGAAATCCCGGACCGGGCATGAACAAGTTCGACGAAAAGACCATCCCGGATAAAGAAGCCAAGATGATTGCGGATTATATACTGAAAACCTTTAAATAATATCTTACGGTGGATGCGGTTAAGCGGAGAAGTGTGTCATACGATTATGTGTCTGCTTCAACGCTTTAACTGATCAACGCTTTAACCTGACTTACTATGGAACTCGTCCTGTTCAAACATAACAAGCCGGAAGGTCCCCTGTCCCTCGCCGAATACCGTGCGGCGGGGGGCTTTCAGGCTCTGCGCAAAGCCTTGGGAGGGATGTCTCCCGAGGAAGTGCAGCAGATGGTCATCGACTCCGGTTTGCGCGGGCGAGGGGGGGCCGGTTTTCCCACCGGCAAGAAATGGTCCTTCGTGCCGCGCAATCTGCCGGGGCCCCGTTATCTCATCTGCAACTGCGACGAGATGGAACCGGGGACCTACAAGGACAGGGTGCTGCTGGAGGCTAATCCCTGGCTTCTGGTGGAGGGAATGATTCTGGCGGGCTACGTCCTCGGGGTGGAGCACGCATTTATATTTATCCGCCGGGGATATGAAACTCCGGCGAGAAATCTGCGGCAGGCCCTCGCTGAAGCCGGAGAGGCCGGGCTGCTGGGCAAGAATATCCTGAGCAGCGGCTTTTCCATGGAGATAGACCTCCATGTATCCGCCGGTCGCTATATTTGCGGCGAGGAAACCGCGCTGATGAACGCACTGGAGGGGAAACGCGCCAACCCGCGCAGCAAGCCCCCTTTCCCGGCCATAAGGGGTTTGTGGGGAGGGCCGACGGTGGTGAATAACGTGGAAACCCTTTCGAATATTCCCTCCATCGTACAGAACGGACCGGAATGGTTCAAGGGGCTGGCGAGGATCCCCGAAGCCGCGGGGAACAAGCTTTTCTGCTTCAGCGGTCATGTGCGCAACACCATTTGCGTCGAGCTGCCGTTGGGGATGACGCTGGGGGAGATGGTTGAAGGGCCGTGCGGCGGCATGGCGCCGGGGAAAAAATTCAAGGCCTGCATACCAGGTGGAGCTTCTACGCCGTTTTTCACCGCGAGCCATTTCGACGTGCCGATGGATTTCGATGCGGTGGCCAAGGCAGGTTCGCGCCTCGGTACCGGCGGGGTAGTCGTCTTCGACGAACAAACCTGCATGGTCGGGGCAACTCTGAACCTGATCCGATTCTATGCCCGGGAATCATGCGGCTGGTGTACCCCCTGTCGCGAGGGTCTCCCTTATGTCCAGGATGTCCTGGAAAGATTTGAAAACGGTCTGGGAGAAGAGGGAGACATTGAATTACTGCGGGAACACGTGAAATACCTGAGTCTTGCCTTCTGCCCCCTTGCGCCCGGTGCAATGGGGCCGGTAACGGGGCTTTTGCAGTATTTCGAAGATGAAATCAGGGATCACATCGTCAAGAAGAAATGTCCTTTCAAAACCTGACTTTTTTGCCATAGAGCACTGCGGAAATAAAAGGTTTTTATGCCGAAACTGATCATAGACAACATCGAAGTGGAAGTCCCGCCGGAAACCAAGGTCATCGAGGCCGCACGGCAGGCGGGGATCATTATTCCCCATTTCTGTTATCATCCGGCCCTGGGGAACGTCGGCGCCTGCAGGCTTTGCGCGGTAAAATTCCTGGAAGGCCCGGTTAAGGGAATCCAGATGTCGTGCATGATTCCTGCCCAGGACGGGATGGTGATTTCCACTACCGACGACGAGGCGGTGAAGATGCGCAGCCTGGTCATTGAATGGCTTATGATCAATCACCCGCATGACTGTCCGGTCTGTGACGAAGGTGGGGAGTGTCTGCTGCAGGACTATACCGTAGCCGGCGGCCACGGCATCCGCCGCTACAGAGGGAAAAAGCGGACCTATATCAACCAGTACCTGGGCGATCAAATCGAACATGAAATGAACCGGTGCATACAGTGTTACCGGTGCGTACGTTTTTACCAGGATTTTGCCGGCGGGACCGACCTGGGTGTTCTGGGAAGAGCAAATCTCGTTTATTTCGGCAGAAAAGACGACGGGGCACTGGAGTCTCCCTTCTCCGGCAACCTGGTGGACATCTGTCCGACGGGGGTGTACACCGACAAGACGGCCCGTTTTCGCGCCCGTTACTGGGATTACGATATGGCGCCTTCCATCTGTCCGCATTGTTCCCTGGGTTGCAATACCTCACCGGCAGCCCGCTACCGTGAATTGCTGAAGACCATGGCGCGAAGGAATGATGCCGTCAACGGCTGGTTCATTTGCGACCGCGGCCGGTTCACCAATCACCCCGTTAACAGTCCGGGACGTCCCCGTCGGCCCATGGTCGGGGGAAGTGCCACGGACTGGGATACGGCAATGGAGGCGCTCGCCGATCAAATGAGAGAGGTACTCGGAACTTATGGGGACGGTAGTCTCGTGCTGGTCGGTTCACCCCGCATGTCTCTCGAGGGCAATGCCATTCTGGCGCACCTTGCTGCCGGTATCGGCGCCGGCCTTTGCTTTTTTACCGATGCCGTTCAGGCGGAATCGACAGTGACTGCCGTAACGCTGCTGAACGGGGAAAAGGTGATTTCTATGGCCGCCGTGGAGCAGGCCGACTGCATTGCGCTGACCGGTTGCGATCTGCTGGAGGAGGGGCCGATGATGGTCCTGGCAATACGCCAGGCATGGCGCAGAGGGGCAAGCATTTTTGTGGTTGGCACCTGCTCTCCCGGGGGCAAGGAAAACGATCTGCCTTTCACGTTCACCAGGACTGGAACAATCGACGAAGTTCCCTTTGCCGAATTCAAAGACCCGGTCATTGTCTGCGGGACTGCCAACGGAGATATCGGCACTGTTCACAAGTCGGCCATGATGCCCGCCAGGCTTGTCTTTCTTAT
>DATEVI010000390.1:0-3765 GCA_035281865.1 Geobacteraceae bacterium
CGGCGGCGGACCACTCGCCAACCGCAATCGCGGCAAGCATGCCCAGGGTCATGAGCGTGTGGGAAATAATCCGCCCCCGCAGTGAAGCCCGTATGACGTTGGCGAACACCGGATAGCCTCCCAGCAGGATGACAGCAACCCAGATCCACCAGGGGACATTGCCGCTGACGGAAGCAAAGACGCCGAGCCATTCACCAAACACCACTGCACATACGACAGCGCCGAAAACAATACCGAACATGGTCAGGACACGGCGCGTAAACGCGGCAAGCGAAGCATCGGCAGACACGGTTTCGTCCGGAACGGCATACCCGGCTTCCTTTACCGCCCTTTTCATTGCACCTGCGCTTGTCCGATCAGGGTCATAAGAGATGACCAGCTTTGCCGACGACAGGAGAACGTCAACGGAAACGACTCCGGGGAGACTTTCCAGGGAAGACCGGACGTGGGCCGCACACTCCATGCAGTCCATTCCCGACACGGGAATATCGATTTTTTCCGTCATAATGATGACAGGATAGCCTTTTGATCAGGAATTCACAACTTCAAAGGGGACAACGGATTTGACACGGCGGAAGGCGGGACAATCAGGCTTCGGGCTCGCGCGAACAGTACTCGCATGGCTCAAGGCCCTTGCTGCAGGGATCGATGTGAATAATTACCTGTGTATTCGGCAGGGCTTCCCTTATTTCTTTCTCGATGTGGTCACTAAGTTGGTGGGCCTCTTCAATCGTCCATACCCGGGGCACGACCAGGTGGAGATCGATAAATTTAAGCGAACCCGATTTTCTGCTTCTCAGCCGGTGAAAATCTATGCAGCCCTCCTGGTACCGGGCGAATACCTCCCTTATTTTTGCTTCGTCCTCGTCAGGGAGTCGTACATCGAAGATATCGCCAATGGCGCTCCTGGTCAGGTCGATGGAGGATTTGATGATCAGCAGAGCAACAACTATGGCGGCAATGGAGTCAAGCTGGTTGATTTTAGTCAGGGCTATCAGGCCCAAACCGGCAAGCACCCCGATAGAGGTGTAGACGTCGGCCCGGAGATGCCATGCATCAGCTTCAAGAGCAATGGAATCGGTCTTTTTGGCCACCCGGAACAAGTGTCTCGACACGAACCAGTTAACCAGCGCCGATATTCCCATCACTGCCGTTCCCAGACCAAGATGCTCGATCTGGGAGCCTTTTTCGAGACGGAGCACGGCTTCATACACGATATACAGGGCGGCCCCAAGTATAAGCAGGGCCTCCACCACACCTGATACGTTTTCCCACTTCCCGTGTCCGTAGGGATGCATTTCATCAGCAGGCTTTCCGGCTTTCCCCACCGCATAGTAGGCTATCATCGAGGCAAGCAGATCGAGCCCGCTATGAATGGCCTCGGAGAGCACTGCCACAGAGCCCATCATGAAGCCGACGATGAGCTTGACCAGCACCAGGAGCGCATTGGAGATTATCGAGAGGCGGGCGGCTTTTGTTTTTTCTATTGTAGCTGTTGTCATGTTAAATTATTCAGTTCACATCCGGATACCGGGAAAGGATGGAAAGAGGCGAAACCAGTCACAACCCACTGTGGAAAACGACGGCTTCATTTAGCAAAGATCTCTTTTTCAGTATGAAGCGGCGGTCAAGAATCTTCTCGGATTTCCACTCGATCTCTACAAGTCCCAGAAATCCGGCAAAGCCTTCCAGACACCGCCTATATATTTATAACGCCGGAGTTGAGAAAATCCAGTTCATGATTGCTTATCCGAGGTTTAATCCCTTTTCGGTCTCCTCGCTCAGCTCCGCCTCGATCTCTTCAATAGAGGGCAGACTTGACTTGAGATTGTCCGGTAGGATGCGAGTTAATTCATAGTCCGAGACCCCAATCAGCGGGCAAGCAATGTTGAAAGTTTGTGACCGCCGCACCTTGACGTTTATGGGCATTACTTTTGATCATCAGCCGGAGAGTATCGCGGCTCCAGCCTTGATCAATGGTTTGCTGCATGTACCAAAGACGGATGGACAAATCCTTTACCTTCTCCATCAGTAGGATGTTGTGACCCCAGGGAATTTTTGCAACAAGATGTTGCAAATTTGCGGAGAGATCGTTGGTGGGCATTTGTGCCACAGGCTGTGGCACTTTTAGCGAACTATCCGGATACTCACGATAGAAACGAAGCATTCGTTTGACGTTTCGCTCGGAAAATCCTTTCACCTCAGGCAAGTCATTCCGTATATCACTGGAGAGACGCGGAATGACGGCAGCCCCCCATCCTTCCCGTTCCTGTCTTTGCAGAATCATTCGGCCGATATCCCAGTACATCAGGATCATTTCCGCATTGACGGAAAGGGCAGCTTTCACCTGCGCCTGCCGGATACGGGCCTTGATGTCACCAAGCAGATCGGTGTAGAGAACGAGCTCAGTCGTCAATGTGCACTCCTTTGGAATTGCGCAGATGCCGTTTGCGAAATTTCCGAGAAGGCATCTCGGAATTTGCCGGTTTTTTGGCTGACATAAGGCATAAGAATCTCAACGCAGCAGCGTCTCCTCCAGAATGGCCTTAACCGGTCGAGAAGGTCGGCAGCCTGACATTCACACTCAACCAGCTGCCACGCCATTCCTCCTGAACACCATGGTCCTCTCAGTTGCAATCGAAAGAAAACTGGTCCGGATCATTAAAGAAATGTATCCAAAAATATTACAACAGAATGATGAGTGCAAGGTAAAAGAGAGGTTCTATGGGAGATAATTGATCGCCACAATGAACACGACGAACGGAAAAACAGACAGAGAGGCCACCATCATCGCATGCAATTAAACATCCCCATGCACCAGAAGCAGTCGCCGCAGGGAACTGTATTGCCGAAGCAGTCCTGCTCGAATTCCTCGGCCATGAGGTACTGGCAGGGCACCACGTTGCAGTTGGAGCAGTAGGGAAAATCGTAGCGGAGCACCTCTTCGCGGAAGGTTCGAAAAGATTTGTCGTTCCAGATATCCAGGATACCCCGTTCGCGGACGTTGCCGAAAATCTTCGCGTTGACGAACTTCTTCCGGCCGAAAAGGTGGCATCCGTATTGGTGCCAGAGGAAGTAGCAGGGGTGGACGTTACCGTTCCAGGAAACGAAGGCACTTCCCTCTTCGACAAAATCACACCTGCGGCTGCCGGCGGGCGCCGTTCCCGGAAGTGTGAGAGCGAGGCCGGTTTCGGCTGCAACCGCTTTCGCTTCGGCAAAGACCCTTTCGATCTCGGCAGCCCATTCCTCATCCCGCTCCATGAGGTTTTTCAGGTGCAGAGAAATCCCCCGCGAGCGGGCCTCCGCCTTCATCTCCTCCACCATCTCGTAGAGACGCTGTTCCCTGGGCGTTCTGGAATACTTCCAGATTGCCTTCAGGTATTCCACGAGATCAGGCCCGCTTCCATCTGCGTTCCCCCTCCAGGAACGCACCAGGGCTTCAGCCCTGTCGTTGCCGCAAGGTCCCTGTGCAGCGGCATCTTCCAGCGCCGCGAAGATGCGCTCCAGCGCGTCCCTCCAGCCGCCCTCCTCGCCAATGAGTTTCTGCACCTGTTGCGAGGTATCCGTAAAACTCTTGATGGTAATCTGTTTACTTGGCAGTCCGGAGCCGATCCATCGTCGCACCTCGTCCAGGCTGCCCGTGGAATGGACAGATGCAGAAAGCTCCGTGAAAAACTCCGCCAATTCCCGGTCCGTTGGAGTGCGCATGTATTTCCAGAGCCCCTTGAAGTAGTCTCCCAAGTCCAGTCCTTCCGTCGCGGCCTT
>DATEVI010000391.1:0-3196 GCA_035281865.1 Geobacteraceae bacterium
AATTAATCGGTCGCCGTCCTGTTAACACAATACAGGATATGGAAAAATATTAGAATTCCAATGGAGGTTGCTATGAAGTTCAAAACGAAATTGACAGCACTGATTGCCGGCCTGGCAGGCGTTCTCGTCCCGCTTGCGGCGCTGGCCGAGGAAGCGGCTCAGGCTGCAGCGCCGCCTGCCGCTGTTGCCCCAGTCCTCAATACCGGGGACACAGCATGGATGCTTGTTTCCTCGGCGCTGGTCCTGCTGATGCTGCCGGGTCTGGCACTTTTTTACGGTGGTATGGTGCGTTCGAAAAACGTTCTGTCCACAATGATGCACTCCTTTGTGGCAATGGGTATTGTCGGGGTTCAGTGGGTGCTTATCGGATACACCCTGTCGTTCGGTCCCGATATAGGCGGCGGATGGCTGGGAGATTTCTCCAAGGCCATGTTTAGCGGGTTGATAACCTTCAAGGACGGCGTTGCTGATTTTACACTTTTCCAGAATGTGGCAACCGCACCCGGTGCGGTACCCGAATATATTTTCGCCATGTTCCAGTGCATGTTCGCAATAATCACCGTTGCGCTGATCTCCGGTGCCCTTGCGGAAAGGATCAAGTTTTCGTCCTACTGTCTCTTCGTCCTTCTCTGGACCACCCTCGTGTATGATCCTCTTGCACACTGGGTTTGGATGGTTGACGGCTGGCTCTTCAAGAAGGGAGCGCTGGACTTCGCCGGCGGTACCGTTGTTCATCTTTCTTCAGGTATTTCAGCCCTTGCAGCAATCATCTTCCTTGGCAAACGTCACGGTTTCCCCCACGAGCGGATGGCGCCCCATTCTCTTCCCCTAACACTTCTCGGGGCCGGCCTTCTCTGGTTCGGCTGGTACGGGTTCAATGCCGGCAGTGCCATCGTCGGCGTCAATACATCCGATGCGGCAGGCGGGCTTGCTGCTCTCGCATTTACCACGACGACCATCGCTCCCGCTGCAGCGGGACTCACCTGGATGTGCGCCGAGTGGATTCACTCCGGTAAACCGAGCGCTCTCGGCTTTGCATCGGGTGTCGTTGCCGGACTCGTCGGCATCACTCCCGCCGCCGGTTTCGTGACCCCCGGCTGGGCGCTTGTAATCGGTATCGGCGCCGGTCTTATCTGCTATGGTGCAATACTGGTCAAGGCCAAGCTCAAGTACGACGATTCGCTTGACGCCTTCGGTGTTCACGGTGTAGGCGGTACATTCGGAGCCATTGCAACGGGCGCATTCGCTACGGTCGGTGCAACAGGCCTCGTAGCGGGTAATGTGGGCCAGTTCGTGACCCAATTGATTGCCGTCGCTTCTGCAGGCGCCTATGCGTTCGTGGTGACCATAATTATTGCCTTTGTCTTGGACAAGACCATCGGACTCAGGGTCGACAAGGAAGACGAGATTGTAGGCCTCGACCAGACCCAGCATTCGGAATCGGGTTACAATCTTTTCTGAGAAATAAGTTTCCGCCTGTTATAATGATCGTAAACTATTAATGGTTCCGGAAGTGCCTGCGCAAGAGAGCCGCCTATTCCAGGCGGCTCTCAAAGTTTGGGAGACATAAAAGAAACGGCGTTTTATCAACCCGGAGACTTATGGACAATCCACTCGTCAAATATCTGTCAAAGGATGGTCACGTCGACAAGAAAATTCTCGATCAGCTGGCCTATAACGAAAAGATGGCGGAACTCGGGCGATTGTCGGCAGGTGTGATACACGAGATCAACACGCCTCTTTCGGTGATATCCGCCGCTTCCCAGATGGTCCTCGATGAAAAAGGCCTTTCAGAATTCGCCATCGAGATGATCGAACGGATACATACGGAAGCACTACGTCTTTCGCAGTTGACCAGGGGGTTGTTGTCATTTGCCAGGGAAGAAGACGGGGTGACGGAAGAGACGGATGTAAACGAAACGCTGCGTGAAATATTGTCATTTCTCAAATATGAGGCACAAAAGCGTTCAATTACAGTTACCGAGGAATTCGATTATCGACTCCCCGGTATAAATGCGGATGCAAATCGCCTCAAACAGATATTCCTGAACATTATCGTCAATGCCCTGCATGCAATGCCGGACGGTGGATCTCTGCTGGTGCGCACTTCACAATGCGGGGACAATTTCGTCAATATCCGAATTGCCGATACTGGCGCGGGCATTCCCAAAACCATCATAAACAAGATTTTCGAACCCTTCTTCACAACGAAAGAACCCGGGCAGGGCACGGGGCTGGGACTATTCATAACCAGAAACAACGTGCACGCGCTGTCCGGCAGGATAGAAGTTGAAAGTGAAGAAGGACAAGGGACCTGCTTTTCCCTCTATTTCCCCGCAATTGCCCTGCAAGAATAATTCTGGTAGTATTTTCCTTATATCATTCTTTGCCGGAACAACCGGCAACAACTCACACAAAGCCACTAAATTCTCGAGCAAAACTCGATGACTGGAATAACATGGCCCCTTTTCTTCAGGAAAACGCCATTTTCAATTCCAGTTCCTTGATTCTGCTCCATTTTCTCGGGATCCCGTGGCTGATTTAAGGCTTGCGCCTCCAACGGTAACGGCTCAAAGAGCGAGGTAATTATGAATGTTTATGAGTTTGCAATGAAAATGGAACTGGACGGGAAGGCCTTTTACGAAAAACTGGCGGCCGGGACTTCCATAATCGGCTTGAAGAACATCTTTGCCATGCTCGCGGATGATGAGCAGAAGCATTACGACACTGTGCTGGAAATGAAGGAAAAAGCCGGAAAGACCAAAATGGCCGATTCAAAGACTCTGGAATATGCACAAAACATGTTAACTGATCTTATCGCCGGTAAAGAGTCAATGGATATGATGAAAGAAGACCTTGACGGGTATCGGCTGGCCATGAAAATCGAAGCCGACAGTGTAAGGTTTTACGAGAATGCCGCCAAAAGAGAGCGGAGAGAAAGCGTCAAGGCAATTCTGCTCAGAATAGCGGAAGAGGAGAAGGAGCATTTCAACATTGTTGAAAACATCTATGATTTCGTGCTCAAGCCGAAGTACTTTCTTGCATGGGGTGAATTCAGCAACCTGAAGGAGTTTTAATCGCCCCAAAACATGTTTTGGGTTGCAGTGACTTCCGTATAAGAAAAAAATGGGCATTCGGTGATTATGACATCTAATCTGGACAATTATCTTGCAACAGCGGTCATGGCCGCAAAGGC
>DATEVI010000392.1:0-4400 GCA_035281865.1 Geobacteraceae bacterium
AGAAAAATGTAATTTGTGCGGCAGCCCCATGCTCATCCGCGATGGTCGATACGGCAAGTATCTGGCATGCTCATCCTATCCCTCGTGCAAGAACATTCAGCCCTTGGTGAAGCCAAAGGGGACGGGAGTCAAGTGTCCCGAATGCGGTCAGGGCGAACTCATGGAAAAGAAATCCCGTTACGGCAAACTCTTCTACTCCTGCAGCCGCTACCCCGAGTGTAAATTCGCCCTGTGGGACAAACCTGTGGAAAAGCCCTGTCCGAAATGCGGCTTTCCGTTACTGGTAGAGAAGGTCTACAAGCGGCAGGGAGCATTCCTCAAATGCCCCAAAGAGGGATGCGACTATAAGGGAGACGGCACATAAGGCGGACTTAACCTCAGGAAGCCGCTCCGACGGATTGACATATCAATGGGCGCAATACATCGGCAAAACAGTCACCAGCCTTCAGCTTACATCCACTTGCTTTTTCCCATCCATTACCCTTATAATTTTTTCATATTCAAAAAACATGACACCAAACAATTCAGAAGGCATAACAGTAATCGGCGGGGGTCTGGCTGGCTGCGAAGCCGCCTGGCAGGCAGCTGAACGCGGGGTTCCGGTAACTCTCTGCGAGATGAAGCCGCACAGATTTTCACCGGCACACATACTGCCGGGACTATGTGAGCTTGTCTGCTCAAATTCGCTGCGCGGCGAATCCCTGGAGAACGCCGTAGGTCTTCTTAAGGAAGAGCTTCGGCGCCTCGGCTCCCTATTCATGCAGGCCGCCGATGCGACCCGCGTTCCCGCAGGCGGCGCTCTGGCGGTGGACCGTGAACTTTTTTCGGGTTATGTAACCGAGAAAATCGATTCCCACCCCATCATTTCCACGGTTCGACGTGAAATTACGCGAATTCCCGACGCAGGAATGGTTATAATTGCTTCGGGCCCTCTTACCAGTGATTCACTTGCCTCCGCTATTGGTGAACTGACCGGAGACTACCTTTATTTTTACGATGCCATTGCGCCCATCGTAACTGCTGAATCAATTGACTCCGGCAAGGTATTCCGCGCCTCCCGTTACGGAAAGGGCGACGGCGACGACTACCTCAACTGCCCTCTCGACGAGGAGCAGTACGAAGCCTTCGTAAAAGCCCTGCTGGAAGCGGAAAAGGTGCCTGCCAGAGACTTCGAAAAGGTGATACACTTTGAAGGATGCATGCCGGTCGAGGAACTTGCCCTGCGTGGCCGGGACACCCTCCGCTTCGGCCCGATGAAGCCTGTAGGACTTGTTGATCCCCGGACCGGCAACGAAGCCCATGCCGTCGTTCAACTCCGTCTGGAGAACCGCGAGGGAAGCATGTACAATCTTGTCGGTTTCCAGACCAAACTCACTTATCCGGAGCAGAAGCGTATATTCAGGATGATTCCCGGACTGGAAACAGCGGAATTCGTCAGGCTTGGTTCCATGCACAGGAACACCTTTATCAACTCGCCCCATCTGCTGAGCGACACCCAGCAGTTGAAGACCGATGGCCGCATCCTGTTCGCCGGCCAGATTACCGGGGTCGAGGGATATGTTGAATCGGCGGCAAGCGGTTTCTTGGCAGGCATAAACGCCGCGCTGCTTTCCCGTGGGCAGACCCCGACAGTCCCCCCTTCGACCACAGCGCTGGGATCGCTCGTGCGCCACGTAACCAACACCGATTGTCGTCACTTCCAGCCAATGAATATCAACTACGGACTCTTCCCGGAACTTGAAGGCAGGATCAAGAAGAAGGAACGTAGGGCAAAGCTTGCCGAAAGGGCATTGACAGATCTGGCCGGCTGGCAGGAAACAATAAACAGTGCAGCGGACAGCGGACAGCGTACAGTTAAACAGTAAACCCTTTCGTGCACTGTACGCTATTCAACTGTACGCTGTACGCTGCCCAACAGGTGCTAACTATGGACAAAGACAAGGAAAAGCAGGAAATTACGGTGATCGGCAGGCTTTTGTCCCTTGAAGCGTTGCTGGTCATCATGGGAGTGTTGTCCCTCATCTCCGGGATCGCCGGCAATAAGCCGGTGAGACTCCTTCTCGGGGTCATTATCCTGGGTGGTCTTTTCCTGTTTATTTTCCTCAGAAGAAGGGCTTTTAAAAAATGAATGTTAGGACTAATGACCCCGGGAGAATAATCCTTGCTTCAGCTTCACCACGTCGCATCGAACTCCTGGAATCGGCCGGCATCAACTTCGACACGGTAGCCGGCGATGTCGAGGAAATCTGTCTGCCGGATGAAACTCCGGAACAGCATGTGCTGAGGCTGGCAAGGGAAAAGGCATTTAACGTCGCAGGAAAGGCGGAGGGGCGTTACTTCATCGGGGCGGACACGATCGTGTTGTGCGATGGGGAAATCATGGGAAAGCCTCATGACCCCGACGATGCTGAACGAATGCTTCTGAAGCTGTCGGGCAATTCCCATGAGGTGATCACCGGATTCAACATATATGACAAGATAAGAGTTGAAGCCGTCGGAGCTGCTATCAGGACCCTTGTTTTCTTCAAACCTTTATGCAGGGAAGAGATCAGTGCGTACATTGCATCCGGCTGCCCCTTCGACAAGGCCGGCGCCTATGCCATTCAGGGCGGAGCGGCGTATATGATCCGGAAAATTGAAGGATCATATACAAATGTCGTCGGACTGCCGTTGTGCGAGGTAGTCGAAGCGCTGCGGGAGATGGGCGCCATTGCTTGAGAAAAAACGATTGCCGTGTGTATGTTGATTCCTGAAGAGAAAATGAGGCCGATATGTCTATCGCGACTAATCTGGAAAATATCATGGAGCGGATCGAAAAAGCATCCATCAAGGCCGGACGCGACCCGAAGTCGGTACGGCTTGTTGCCGTGACTAAAACCAAACCAGCCGACGCTGTCATCGAGGCTGCACAGGCCGGCCATAAGATTTTCGGAGAGAATTACGTTCAGGAACTGACTGCAAAGGCGGCGCTGGTGAAGGAACCCGTCGAGTGGCACTTTATCGGCGCGCTGCAGAGCAACAAGGTAAAATATATTGCAGGGCTTGTTACCCTCATCCACTCCGTCGACCGCCTTTCCCTTGCCATGGAAATCGAAAAGCAGTGGGGAAAACTGGGGAAAATATGCGACATTCTCGTCGAAGTCAATGTGTCCGGTGAGAAAACGAAGGCAGGGACAAGCAGGGCAGAAGCCATGCAACTTGTGGAAGGCATCGCCGAAATGCCTCACTTGAGGATAAAGGGCCTGATGACCATGCCTCCCTTCTTTGACGAACCCGAACTGGCAAGGCCCTACTTTAAGGAACTGAGGGAACTGGCCGCCATGATTGATGCACGCAAAATCACCAATGTGGAGATGAGAGAACTGTCCATGGGGATGTCGGGAGATTTCGAAGCTGCCATCGAAGAGGGAGCAACACTGGTAAGGGTCGGATCTGCAATTTTTGGTTCACGTTAGAGGGCCGGCCGGCGAGTCATGCTTTCAGTACAATCTTACCCGCCCCAGAGGCCCTATCCCCGCGAGGGTAAAGTTGACGAAAAACGCCTCGTTGCCCTGCCTGTCACTGTAGGAAAGGATGACGCTCCAGCATTGCTGTCTGTATTCAACGGCATAGGAAGTGTCAAGGAGAACGCCCCCATCGATCGCATACCTGCCCGCGGCACTGAAATAAAAGGGCTTTAACAGGCTTGTAGCCAAGCGGCCCTCAAGAAACTCCCATTGTGTCCGCGTAAAGCGGTAACCGACGCTTGCCGCGTTGCCTTTACCATCGTCGTATTGCACGGCGAAATTGTTCTGGTCGAATTCGGCTTGGTAAGTGTTGAAACGACTGTCGGTCTGGAATGATATTTCCCTGGTCGCGTTGACTTTTGTCTCTAATCTTAAGTCGCTGAACGGTCGGAGATCATCGTACGCAGTCAGCAAATCTCTCCGGGTACCAGTGAAATCGTATTGCTGCGACAGTCTCACATAGGCAAGGTCACGATAAACGGCAGGGGCATCCCCATTGGCGAACTTGCCGCTCAGATAGTTCGTGACTGCATAGGTGGCAGCATTCCGATGCACGACCCTGTCGTTGAAATCAAAAAACGGAAGTGAGTCCTGGTTCCTGTTCTCCACCCACACATAGCCGACTTCAGGAACCACGGCGTGCCGCAATTTCACCAGCTTCTTCCAGCCGGTGTCATATACCCTCGCAAGGTTTGAAGAGAGACCCATCCCGGCATCGAAAAGCCCCATATCGCTGAAACCATCGCCCCCCGTTCCGCCGTACATGTTATAGAACCTGTGTTGGTAGCCTGCCCAGACGGACCCTTCCAGCCAGTCTGCGGGTTTTGCATAAACCAGCATGGTCGGGTGCACTTCTACCCTCTGGCCCTGGGGGCCGGATTCCCTGTAAAAGTT
>DATEVI010000393.1:0-3194 GCA_035281865.1 Geobacteraceae bacterium
TGAATTCCATTCTGAACGATGAAAGAAAACGGTTCAATTCCCTGCGGGTCGGAGACTTGAGCAGGATCTGCCTCCTGTATCTGCCGCGGACCTTGGCAAGGAGCGCCGGAGCGGGGCCGAGTACTTCCGTTCTCGTATTGAGCTGCTGTCGCAGTCGGCGCAGGTGTCGGGCGGCATCTTCCGCATTTTTTTCCACCGATTCGGCTGAGGTCCCGGAGAAATTGACGGTAGCCAGGCAGGTGAAAGGGGGGTAGCCCGCCTCTCGACGGAACTCGATTTCGTCGGCGTAAAACCCGGCAAAATCGTGGTCCGCCGCTCTCACCAGGGCGTAATGGTCCGGTGACAGGCTCTGGATAAGCACAATGCCCGGCGCGTCGCCCCTCCCGGCGCGTCCCGTTACCTGGCTGACCATCTGGAAGGTCCGTTCGGCGCTCCTGAAATCGGGCAGATTGAGGGCGGTGTCTGCCGAGATCACCCCGACCAGCGTGACACCGGGATAATCATGCCCCTTTGCAATCATCTGGGTGCCGATCAGGATATCGATATTCCCGTCTTCAAGTTTCTTCAGGATGCGGGCATGCCCTCCCTTCCCGGAAGTCGTATCGCTGTCCATGCGGGCCACCCTTGCGTCGGGTAAAAGGATCTTGACCTCTTCTTCCACCCGTTCCGTCCCCCTGCCGAGTAGTCCGATTTCGGTGCTGGAACAGCCGGGGCAGACGGAAGGGGCAGGCAGGGAAAAATCACAATAGTGGCAGAAGTGACGCTGCCTGAGACGGTGGTAGGTGAGGGTAACGGAACAGTTGGGGCAGCGGAAGACATGGCCGCAATCGCGGCAGATGACAAAGGTCGCAAATCCGCGGCGGTTCAGGAAAAGGAGCGACTGCCCTCCCCTGGCAAGGTTGTCGGTCAGGGCGGTGACCAGTTGGGGAAGAAACGTCTCCGACTTCCGGGCGCGTCCGTCGATGATCTCCGCATCCGGAAGCGGCAGGTTACGCACCCGTTCGGGCAGCTCCAGATATTCGAGGCGTCCCTCCATGGCCGCGTAGTAGGTGGTAATCAGAGGGGTGGCCGAGCCGAGCACCACCACCGAATTTCCCATTTTGCCCCTGACCAGGGCCAGGTCCCGGGCATTGTATGTAAACCCTTCCGTCTGCTTGTAGGAGGCTTCGTGTTCCTCGTCAACCACTATGACGCCGATTTTTTCCAGGGGGGCGAAGATGGCCGAACGGGCGCCGATGACGATGCACACCTCGCCGCGTCTGATGCGCCGCCATTCGTCGTAGCGCTCGCCGGGGGAAAGCCCGCTGTGCAGCACGGCAATGCCGCAGCGGAAGCGGCTTTTGAAGCGTCTGACGAGCTGGGGAGTGAGGGCTATTTCCGGCACCAGCACCAGGGCTGTTTTTCCGAGGGCGAGGCAACGGGAGATGATATGGAGATAGACCTCCGTTTTGCCGCTGCCGGTTACACCATGGAGGAGGAATGGGGAGAATTTCCCCTCGTCGAGGGCGTGGGCAATCCGGGTAAAGGAGAATGACTGGCTTTCGTTAAGTACAAGGGGGGAATCCTGCTGGAAAACCTCTTCCCTGAAAGGGTCGCGATACACCTCGCGCCTCTCCTCGGCGATCAGGCCCAGCCCGGCGAGCTTTTTCAGCTGTTGAGACGAATCGCCGAAATTCCTGAAGATAAGGACTCTCGGCGCATCTCCGACCGTTCGGAGAAATTCGAGGATGTTTAATGCCTTGCCGCGGAGACGTGGTGGATCCGTTGGGGGAGGCAAAATTTTGTAAAAGGCCTCAGTCCTGACCGGCTTCCCCCCCTTTAGTTGTTCTTCCGAAGCGACGGACCCGTCTTCGTTTGCCACAACCCGCCTGCGGGTCTCGATATTGATGCCGGCGGGGATAGCCGCCTTTATCACTTCTCCCAACGGGTGCAGGTAATAGCCGGCCGCCCAGCGGAAGAAGGACAGTTCCTCGGCGGTGAAAAGCGGCTCGCTGTCGAGCGCCTCTATAACATCTTTCAGGTCGCCGGTCGGGGCGTCGGTCCAGGCCAGGACGTAGGCGGTCAGCTTCCTCCGGCCGAACGGAACAAAAACCCTTTTGCCCGGCTCCACTTCGTTCACCAGGGTTTCCGGAACGCGATAGTGAAAAATAGTGTCCAGCGGCAGCGGTACGGCAACCTCTACGATATTCGATTTGTAATCTTTCAAGACCGTTTTTCCAGGACTTTTTTCCGGTGAAAAACCAGTTCTGGTTCTGATTCACGCGGTTGTTCATCGTATACTCGTCCCGGTAAAAGGTCAAGTTCCGGCACCGACCCGGGTGTTCGATTCGAAGGTCAACGTGGCATTGGCGCCGGCAACCTGCCGGCGCATGCACAACGCGTGTTTCCTTCGTATCCCCCGTCCCGTCCGGAAACTGCCCGGGCAACGCTTCGCATCGCCCGTGAAGCCGCGCTTCTCCTTCTCGATGAAGCAGTGCGTTTTGCATACCATCTCTTGATGTCACAAATCTCGTCCATAAGTGCCAGATATCCGCAGTAAACGACCAGCCCGCCCCCGAAAACAACTAAAGGTTCCATGTCATGTTTCCCCCTCTGTTTTGTTATCTATTGCAAGGCTAGCACACACGTGTGACATAATAAGTCACATACAAAAAAGTATGGGCAACATGCGCTTTTGGAGTGTATTATTCTCCTGATGCCCCTGCGGGGGCGAATTTTTCCGTCGCACGTCGCACGGATCAAGAGGTTCACTCATTGCCAGTCTTTGCCGTCAGCGAAGAAAAAAACAGATGGTTGCAGGAAAGGATGGAGGAGCTCGGCGTTCGTGAGGCCGACTTCGAGGAAAAATTCATCCGCTCTTCGGGAAAGGGTGGGCAGCATGTGAACAAGACCTCCACGTGCGTCTGGCTCAGACACATTCCGACCGGCATCGAGGTGAAATGCATGAAGGACCGGAGCCAGTCCGTGAACCGGTTTCTGGCGCGTCGGGAGTTGCTGGAAAAAATCGCTTTGCAGACGGGGGAGGTCACGCAGCGCGGGGTTAAAGGCGAAAAAGCGCGCAAACAGAAGGCAAGAAGGAAGAAGCGGGCAAAAATCAAGTACGATAATCCGGAGAATGTGGCCAATGAATAAGAGAGAAACGCTGAGAATACTTGAATTCGACAAAATCCTCAAAACGATTGCCGGTTTCGCCA
>DATEVI010000394.1:0-3027 GCA_035281865.1 Geobacteraceae bacterium
TTTGCATAGTGCCGGCATCGGTACAGGAGCTATTTACGGAGACGGTTCGGGCGTTCAATCTGGCGGAGAAATATCGCACACCGGTGACAGTTATGCCCGACGAGATCGTCGGCCATATGCGCGAGAGGATCGAAATTCCCGAACAAGGTATCATTCCGATAATAGACCGGACTCGTCCTTCCGTTGCACCGGAAGATTACAAGCCTTACGATACCCGCTTCGGTGCCGTTCCACCCCTTGCGGCATTCGGATCCGGTTACAGGTTTCACGTCACAGGCCTGAACAAGGCCGAAGACGGATTCCCCACGACGAGGGCCGAATTGGTGCAGAAGGAGGAAGAACGCCAGGTTCGCAAGGTGGAAGACAATGTCGACGACATAGTGACCTTTGAAGAGTATCTGCTGGATGATGCCGAAGTGGCGATAGTTGCCTTCGGCTCGACGGCCCGGTCAGCGAGATATGCTGTAAGGGAGGCCCGCAAGCAGGGAATAAGAGCCGGTCTCTTCAGAATCATAACGTATTGGCCGTTTCCTGAAAGACAGATAGCGGCTCTGGCGTCGAGGGTGAAGACAATCATTACTCCTGAGATGAACCTCGGAATGACCTATTATGAGGTTACGCGCTGTGCGGCGGGAAAAGCGCCTGTGTCGGGAATATTCCGTGTGGATGGAGAACCGATCGATCCGGGGCAGATATTGGGCAAGATGAAGGAGGCTCTGAGATAATGTCTTTCGATTATGAAAAATATATGAGACCGGGAAAGCTTCCCCACATCTGGTGTCCCGGCTGCGGGCACGGCATTGTCATGAAGGGCCTCATAAGGGCCATAGATGCCCTCGGGCTGGAAAAAGACAACACAGCCATCGTATCGGGGATAGGCTGTGCCTCCCGGTTGCCCGGCTACCTCGATTTCTGCACCCTTCATACGACGCACGGCAGGGCAGTCGCTTTCGCAACTGGTATAAAGATGGCAAAACCGGGGATGCATGTCCTATGTGTCGGCGGCGACGGCGACGGTGTTGCCATCGGCGGAAATCACTTTATCCATGCGTGCCGGAGAAATATCGACATTACATATCTGATCATGAATAACAATATATACGGCATGACCGGGGGACAGTTTTCACCGACCACCCCGATCGGCGCCAAGGCTTCCACAACCCCTTACGGCAATCCTGATCCTCCCTTCGACATAGCCAAGCTGGCCATCGGAGCAGGGGCGACATTCGTTGCACGCGGCACGGCCTACCATGCCAACCAGATAGACAAGCTTCTCGTTGAAGCAATGAAACACAAGGGTTTTTCAGTGGTGGAAATTCTTGACAGCTGTCCGACGACTTACGGAAGGCGCAACAAATTCCGGTCCGTAGTGGAAATGATGAATAATCTTAAAGAAATAGCGGTGTCGGTTAAGGCCGCGGAGCACATGAGCCCTGAACAATTGCAGGGCAAGGTCTTGACCGGTGTTCTCTACAAGGAAAACAAGCCTGAATATGTTGAGGAATATCAAAAGGTGATAGAGGCTGCACAGGAGGGAACCGATGTCCCATAGATACGAAGTGAGGTTTTCAGGTGCCGGTGGGCAGGGACTGATTCTTGCGGGTATCATCATGGCCGAGGCCGCCGCAATCTATGACGGAAAGCAGGCCCTGCAGTCCCAGAGCTATGGTCCCGAGGCCCGTGGCGGTGCTTCCAAGTCCGAGGTGATCATATCGGATGAGCCCATTGATTATCCGAAGGCCACCGCGGTTGACGCGCTTCTGGCATTGACCCAGGAGGCATGCGACAAGTATTCTGGGGATCTCAAAGAGAGCGGTATCCTGCTCCTTGACTCCGATTTCGTCAAGAAAGTGCCGAAGGGGAAATTCCGAGTTGTAAAATTTCCAATTATCAACACTGCAAAAAACGAGGTCGGCAGGACGATTGTCGCCAATATCGTTGCCTTGGGGGCGATGGTCGCCCTTACCGGAATCGTGTCGAAAGAAGGAGCCGAAAAAGCTGTGATCGCGCGGGTCCCCGAAGCCTTCGTCGACCTGAACCGCAAGGCGTTTCTTACCGGATATGAGAAGGCATGCACGGCAATTACATCATAAATCTGAACAAGCTCTGAACAGCGGAGGACAAGTTTAATGCCGTCGGAAATGTGTGACATGTCTCTTCGTCAAACTCAGGAACTGCTCCGGTTGACCGATATGACCCTGCAGCAAATCTGCTGCAGAAGATTTACCGGTGAGGAGCTCTATGAGGAGGCCTTGCGCAATATACTGGGGGGGAAGGGCAGACGCGGGCCCGATAGTATACTTCTGGTTTTCAAGGATGTCGGCGCCGGCATCCGTCGGGGCCGCGGCCGGGTTTTCCACATGATGGAAGGTGAGATGGCCGGGTCGGAGGAGATTATATTCGATCCCGCTTCCAGTTATGCAATCGACATGTCTGGGGCCGACATCGTAGTTTCGAACTGGCGCGAAGATCGTGAAACCATCGAGGAGTATCAGGACAATTTCCATCCCCGGGTCAAGGCTTTTGTGGGAAGCCCCATAAAGAACTTTGTTTGCAACCGCATCAGCGGTGACCGGCCAGGCATTATTGCGGCATTTAATTTCCCTGGCGAAGCGACGGACTACGATGCCGATGTCTTGCGCAGTCTGGCCGTAGTAATCGGTTCACTTGTGACGCTTTCCGATAAGGTACAGGAAACCGAGAAAGCATTCATGTACACCATAGAGGCTCTTGCACGGGCATGTGAAGCTGCTGAGGAAGAGACCGGCAAACATGTCGTGAGGGTCAACCGGTACGCGGGAGCGCTGGCCGCCAACATGGGATTACCTGCAGCTTTCGTGGAGGTTATTTCCTATTCCGCCCAGATGCACGATGTGGGCAAAATCAAGATACCAAACTCCATATTGCTCAAAGAAGGCCCCCTTGACAGCGATGAAATGAAGTTGATGATGATGCACCCTGTGTATGGAGAACAGATTCTAGGGGATTCTCCGCGTCTTGCGACAGCGAAAGAAATAGCAATTTCCC
>DATEVI010000395.1:0-2031 GCA_035281865.1 Geobacteraceae bacterium
GCACGAGGAATACGGGCGATTACCGGACTGAAGTTTCCGGCAAGGTTGGTGCCTTAGGCTATTATCTGAATGGTGGCGGGCTCGTTTCAGATGGGCTCCTCCCCAACAATTCCTTCCACGGCGGCAATATGTATACCAAGCTGCAACTGGCCGCCACCGAGAGGACTGAGCTGACCTTCAGTTTCGGTTACAACAGCGGTTCCCGGGGTGACGGCGAAATTCCAATTTTTGACCTCGCCTTTGACAGCGATTTCGCCTACCTGTTTTCCACTCTCTCTCTCAACTATCTCATTACCAATGATCTTTTTCTGAACCTGTCGCTTCGCGCCGCACGACGGGAGACGCAACATTTCTTTGATCAGTTGAGCACCGGAATCAGGTTGACCAATATGACGGTTACAGCCACAGATGAGGAATTCGGCGGCACGGCCAAATTGACCTGGACGCAGAAGCTGCATGAACTGGTGGCCGGTGTCGACTTCGATCTGGGTGAGCTTGAATCGGCGGTCGTCACGAACGGCAGTCAACGGCTCGACAAATGGGCGGTCTTTGTCAACGACACCCTGACTTCAGGCAGGTTCTCCCTGATCCCCGGCATCCGCTACGACTACACCAGCAGCAACGGCGATTTCTGGAGTCCGAGCCTGGGCGCCACTTGCGCCCTTACGGACAATACCATCCTGAGGGCCTATGCGGCCAGGGGTTTCAGCATTCCGCCCCTCGCGTTCACATATGCAAGAGGGATCGGCAATCCCGATCTCAAGGTCGAAAGGGTCTGGTCGTATGCAGCCGGCTTCGAAACGGCTATGCTCCGCTACCTGTGGATTAAGACCATGTTGTTCCGGAATGATATTGACAATATAGTGGGTGCGGGTACATCGTCGGATGGCCGTCCCATCTTTGTGAACAAGGAGAAGCAGCGAAGACAGGGAGTGGAAGTGGAGGTCAAAACCATGCCGGTGTACAATGTCTCGCTCCTGGCCGGATATGCATATATCGACGCGAAAGACCGGGTCACTGGAGAGGAGATTACCGGTGTGGCCGGCAACACCGTCGATGTTGGAGTTCAGTATGACGACAGGAAATCATTCCAGGGGACATTGAAAGGGCACTACATCCGGTGGCACGTGAATCCAGAGGATAACGGCAGATACAGTGCCATGATCTGGGACCTCAATCTGGCGAAGAAAATTTACTCCGGCTCGGATATGGGTGCCGCGTTATTCTTTACGGCTCACAACTTGTTTAACGGCTCCCAATATCCAACCGATTTTTCCAGGAACCCCGGTCGATGGTTCGAAGGTGGCGTCCGATTCAATTTCTGATGATCCGTTCCCGTGCTTTTTTGATAGTGGCAATAAATTCATATTGACGAAGGCGCATCAGGCGTCTATATAGTTATAAGCATCGAACACTATTTTAAAAAACCAAGGAGGGCGACATGGAAAAAGAAGAAATCATCGTTCTTGATGAAGGCATGGAGGATTCACCCATCGGTACCGATTCGTTCTGCTGTGTAATAGCTTATGTCCCTTTTAGAATGTAACTTTCATTTGTTCACCTAAGGGGACGTTGCTCCCCTTTTTTTCATCCAATCATGCATCTGTCCAGATATATAAAGACATATCCCTGCCGGGAAAATCCCTCATCGCTTCTTCTGTTCTCAACCAGGCGGCTGTCCAAGATCCTCGTGCCCTGTTCCGTGATGAAGGCAATTGAAGCAGGTACTCTTTCCCCCAGAGACGAACAGACCCTGTCGCGGCTTGGTTTTCTGGTAAGTGACCCCGATGCCGAACGGCGGGAAATGCTCGATGCGCTTGCAGAGATAAACAGGCATGGCGACAAGGGCCACGTCATGGCGGTCATGAATCTCGACTGCAACCTGGCGTGCAGATACTGCTTCGAAGGAAACCGCAAGGGTGAGTATTACATGTCTCCCGAAACTGCAGACCTGCTGGTTGATTTTGTAGCGGAGAATTATCTTCAATCCGGCAAGAACGTCAACATCGATTTCTACTGCGGGGAGCCGCT
>DATEVI010000396.1:0-4672 GCA_035281865.1 Geobacteraceae bacterium
TCACCGCAGGCCCGGTAGGAATGATCAATTAAGTTGGCCAGTTCCTTCTTGTTCATCACCTTATTTATAATATCGAAGGGAATGACATCAGGAATAATTTCATATAGTATTACCCTGCCTACGGTGGTTTCCTTCATCTCCCCGCCGATACGAACCTTTATCCTGGCATGGAGATTAACAACATTGTTATCGAATGCACTACGAACTTCCTCTGGCCCGGAAAATTTCATCCCTTCGCCCTCGTCGCCGTCTTTATCCCTTGTTAAGTAATAGATGCCAAGAACGATATCCTGACTAGGAATAATAATTGGTTTCCCATTCGCCGGTGAGAGTATATTGTTAGTCGACATCATCAAAACGCGAGCCTCAGTCTGAGCCTCTACGGACAGAGGCACGTGCACCGCCATTTGATCGCCGTCGAAATCCGCATTAAAGGCCGTGCAAACCAGGGGATGCAACTGGATCGCTTTACCCTCGATCAGCACCGGCTCAAAAGCCTGAAGGCCGAGCCTGTGCAACGTCGGCGCCCTGTTAAGCATAATAGGATATTCACGCACCACCTCATCCAGGGCGTCCCAAACTTCAGCAGTTTCCTTCTCCACCATCTTTTTTGCACTTTTTACCGTGGTCACATAACCCTTCTCCTGAAGACGGTTATAGATAAAAGGCTTGAAAAGCTCGAGGGCCATCTTTTTGGGCAGGCCACACTGATGCAATCTCAAATCCGGTCCCACCGTGATTACCGACCGGCCGGAATAATCAACGCGTTTCCCCAGAAGGTTTTGCCTGAATCGTCCTTGTTTGCCCTTCAGCATGTCGGAAAGAGATCGCAAAGGTCTCTTATTGGAACCGGTGATGGCCCTTCCTCGACGGCCGTTATCAAAAAGGACGTCCACCGCCTCCTGGAGCATTCTTTTCTCGTTTCTGATGATAATCTCAGGAGCATTCAACTCTTGCAGCCGTTTAAGCCGGTTATTCCTGTTGATCACGCGCCGGTAAAGGTCGTTCAGGTCAGATGTGGCGAAGCGACCGCCATCTAAGGGCACTAACGGACGAAGATCGGGAGGGATGACAGGCAGAATGGTCAGAATCATCCACTCCGGCCTGTTGTGGGATTTTTTCAAGGCTTCAAAGACCTTAAGTCTCTTTATGGTCTTTTTCCTTTTTGTTTCGGAAGTGGTAGTTTTCAGTTCCGTACGAAGCGTCTCCACCAGTTCATCTACATTAATCTCCTCAAGGAGTTTTCGCACCGCTTCAGCCCCAATCCCGATCTCAAAGGCATCGGCGCCATACTGTTCCCGTAAATCATACGCCTCTTCTTCAGAAAGAAGCTGTTTCTTCTTCAAAGGCGTGTTTTTGGGATCCATCACGATCCAGGATTCGAAATACAGAATCTTTTCGAGTTCTTTCAATGTCAGGTCAAGAACATTTCCGATACGGCTAGGAAGACTTTTGAGAAACCAGATATGGGCAACCGGCGTGGCAAGCGTGATGTGTCCCATCCTCTCACGGCGGACCTTTGACGGTATGACCTCCACCCCACACTTTTCACAGACAATCCCCCGGTGTTTCATCCTCTTGTACCGTCCGCAGAGGCACTCGTAATCTTTCACCGGTCCAAAGATTTTAGCGCAGAAAAGTCCATCGCGTTCCGGCTTAAAGGTTCGGTAATTGATTGTTTCAGGTTTTTTTACCTCGCCATGAGACCACGAAAGGATCACCTCAGGCGAGGCTATTGATATCTTTATGGCATCAAATCTGATAGGTTCTTTCGGTTTTTCAAAATGACTAAAAAATTTTTCCACCTGGTATTTCCTCCAAAACAATGTAACTGCGAAATATAAGGCATGAGGAGTAAGGAATGAGGCGTAGAAGACTCCTCACTTTCTTGAGCGGTTCTATTCCTCTTCTATCAATTCCACATTAAGGCAAAGGCTTTTCAATTCCTTCACCAAAACGTTAAAGGACTCCGGAAGTCCCGGTTCAAACGTATGTTCACCCTTCACAATTGCCTCATATATTCTTGTTCTACCGGAAACATCATCAGACTTGACGGTAAGAAACTCCTGGAGAGAATAGGCGGCGCCATAGGCCTCCATCGCCCATACTTCCATCTCTCCCAGTCTCTGACCGCCAAATTGAGCTTTTCCACCCAGCGGTTGCTGTGTCACCAGTGAATAAGGGCCAATGGAACGGGCATGAATCTTATTATCTACAAGATGGTGCAACTTTAACATATAAATCATGCCTACCGTGATTTCCTGATCAAAAGGCTCACCGGTACGCCCATCATAAAGCAACGTCTGCCCCGTCTCAGGAAGCCCCGCCATTTTGAGCATTTCCCTGATTTCGCCTTGACTCGCACCGTCAAAAACCGGTGAAGCCATAGGTATCCCCTTTTTCATACGCTGCAGAAATTGTTTAATCTGCGCTTCAGTAGCGCCATCAACAAAACCATCAAAGGCAGACGAGGAATAAATATCTTTCAATTTTGCCCTTAACTCAGCAACCTTCGCTTGCTTTTTTAAAAGGGCATTGATCTTTTCTCCCAGCCCCTTCGATGCCCAGCCAAGATGGGTTTCAAGGATTTGTCCCACATTCATACGGGAGGGCACGCCCAGGGGATTCAAAACGATGTCCACAGGCGTCCCGTCGGCAAAGTAAGGCATGTCTTCTTCGGGAAGTATGCGGGACAGGACGCCTTTGTTACCGTGACGACCGGCCATTTTATCTCCCACGGCAAGTTTTCTCTTGATGGCAATATAAACCTTAACAAGTTTGATTACACCAGGGGGCAACTCGTCGCTGGCTCTCAGTTTTTCCACCTTCGTTTCAAACGCGGCATTGACGGCTTCCACATTTCTTTCCAGGTTTGTCAGCAACACCCTTATATTTTCCTCTACCTCCTCAGCGCCGGTAAGGGATATATCCTTCCACAGTTCAAAAGAAATATTGGCCAGAAGTTCCGGCGAAATAACATCACCCTTCTTAAGGAGGGTCTTCTTTTTTCTTAGGTCGGACATCTTAGTGGCAGAGACATGTCCGATCAGCATCTCAGCCACCTTGTCCCTAACCGTCTCCGTGAGTATTCTTATCTCATCATCCCTGTCCTTACTCAGAGACCGGATGGCCTCATCCTCAATTGACTGAGACCTTGTATCCCGTTCCGCTCCCTTGCGGGAAAAGATTTTAGTATCGATTACCGTGCCTTCAACCCCCGGCGGCACCCTGAGAGAAGTATCGCGGACATCGCTTGCCTTTTCACCAAATATTGTACGGAGCAGCTTTTCCTCAGGAGACAACTGGGTCTCGCCCTTCGGAGTTATCTTACCTACGAGAATATCGCCAGGACTTACCGACATGCCTATACAGATGATGCCGCTTTCATCGAGATTTCTAAGCGCTTCTTCTCCCACATTGGGAATATCCTTGGTAATCTCCTCCTTGCCCAGTTTCGTATCACGGGCCATTGTTTCAAATTCCTCAATGTGGATGGAGGTATAGATATCCTCTTTCACAATCCTTTCACTGATCAGGATCGAATCTTCGTAATTGTATCCTCCCCAGGACATGAAAGCCACCATTACGTTTCTTCCCAAGGCAAGCTCCCCATTATCAGTAGCCGAACCGTCGGCAATAATATCACCTTTTTTTACACGATCCCCCATACCTACAATGGGCTTCTGATTGAAACAGGTATCCTGATTTGAGCGCTGGTATTTAACAAGGTTATATATATCGACCCCCGTGTCGATCCCATCGTTCTTTACATTCTTACATTTAATGACGATTCGGTTTGCGTCAACACTCTCAACGATTCCATCCCTCTTGGCAACAATAACAGCGCCTGAATCCCTGGCTACAACTGTTTCCATACCGGTACCCACAAGAGGTGTTTCAGGTTTCATGAGAGGCACGGCCTGTCTCTGCATATTGGAACCCATAAGCGCTCTGTTGGCATCATCATGCTCCAGAAAAGGAATAAGAGTCGCGGCAACACTGACGAGCTGATTGGGCGATACATCCATCATGTTGATTTCCGAAGGCTCTACGGTAAGAAAATCGCCGCCTCTTCTCGCGGAAATAAGCTCCTCCACAAACTTCTTTTCCGCGTCGAGGGGCCTGTCCGCCTGGGCAATAATCTGATTCTCTTCTTCAATCGCCGTCAAGTATCGCACTTCATCGAGAACCTTGCCGTCTTTCACAATCCGGTAAGGCGTTTCTATAAAGCCGAACTTGTTGACCCGCGCATAGGTGCTGAGTGAAACAATAAGACCAATATTCGGTCCCTCCGGCGTCTCTACCGGGCAGATACGGCCATAATGGGTATGATGAACATCACGCACCTCAAACCCCGCCCTTTCCCGCGTAAGACCGCCGGAACCGAGAGCCGAAAGCCTGCGTTTGTGAGTAATTTCCGAGAGGGGATTGGTCTGATCCATGAACTGCGACAACTGGCTGCTTCCGAAAAACTCGTTTACAACGGCGGAAACGGGCTTAGCATTGATAAGGTCATGAGGCATCATGGTTTCAATGTCCTGCAAGCTCATCTTCTCCTTGATGGCTCTCTCCATTCTCACCAAACCAATACGATACTGGTTCTCAATAAGTTCCCCCACAGAACGGACACGCCTGTTTCCCAAATGGTCGATATCATCGATGCTGCAATCTC
>DATEVI010000397.1:0-3912 GCA_035281865.1 Geobacteraceae bacterium
GTATGGCAGGGTGGCACCTTCTCCTTAAGCTTCTTCCTCTTCTCCGGGGTCAGGGCCAACTCCAGTTGCCAGGCTGAATCTGCAAAAGCATCCTTCTTCTTCATCCACAGCCATTCCTTCCCCGTCCCCCGACCCTTCATGAGAGCCAGGGCGAACTCGCCGCGCAGCCTCTTCCCGGCCAGACGAAAAGAAAGGCGCCCTTTTTCCATGGCAGCCTCCGGCTCTTCCAGGGGATCAAACTCCCCCTCGTCCCAGATCACCACCGGTCCCGCACCGTAAATCTCCGCAGGGATGATTCCCTCGAAGTCGGCGTAAACCAGAGGATGGTCTTCAACGAGAAGAGCAAGACGCTTGTCGGCGGGGTTCATCGATGGCCCTTTCGGCACCGCCCATGACTTCAAGACGCCGCCGATCTCAAGGCGCAGGTCGTAATGGAGGTGAGAGGCGTGGTGTTCGTGGATCACGAACCGGGATTTACTCATGGGAACATTCCGTTGGGGACTCCTGACAGCGTCATGGTTGCCTGGACTGGGTCGTCACGAATGCAATCATTGGCGGCAGCCTGTCCTTCCCTATCGCTCCTTCATCCTGCAATACTGGTTTTCATAGCCGATTTCGACCGTGGTGTGCTCGAAATCCAGATACTCAAGCCGTTGGTCGACCTGATTTCTTACACGCAACACATCCTCCCTGGTCGCGTCAGCGTCGACTACCAGATGGGTGGTAAAGATGTTGTGTTCGCCGTCCAGGGTCCAGACATGTGTATGATGGATAGCCTTGACCTTTCCGATCCCAAGAAGTTTCTCCTCGATTTCAACGATGTCGATTCCGCCGGGAACCGCCTGAAGGAAAAACTCCACGGTTTTCTTCAGGTTTCTCAGCACATTGTACAGGACATACGAAGTAATCAATATGGAAAGGAGCGGATCCAGGACCGGCAAGTCCTTAAATGTTGAGTGCCACCAGCTCGTGGACACTTTTTAGTGCCAGCACATCGTGGACTCAATGCTTGCTAACGCATTTTGTATGCAAATTCATCGACCTGGGTTTTATCCAGGGATAGTTTCAGTCTCTGCTCTTTGACATCGATAGTAGCCACCACGTATTCAAGTTTCAGTTCTGGGGGAACGGAGAACTGCTCGCCGAAAATATTGAGCTTGAGATCGCTACGGATCAGACGCACCAGATGGTAGCGGCCGACCTCCGGTTTTTCCAGTCGCTGCCGAGGGCCTTCCTCGTGGTTTGGAAATCTGAGCTGTGTCTGCGTAGCCGCCAGTGCTTTGAGAGGCGTTTTTCCGCCCAGTTTGCTGTAGCGATATTTGCTGTTATGTCGTTGCTCGAAGGCGAGTGTTCCCACTCGTAACTCATCGGCAGTTGTCATGATCACCTTGTCGAGGAACTTCTGCTGGTAGTGATCATTGAACTGCTCGATCAAGCCGTTGCGCCAGGGTTCCGACATCGGGATGAACCAGAGTTCGACGCCATGATGCAGGCAGAGGCGGATAAACTGGCTCGTAGCCCGAGGATATTTCGGGCTGCCGAAGAAGGATAAGGCGTTGTCGATCTGAAGATTGTCCGGTATGCCAAGGCGCGACCAAATGGCCCACGCCCCGTCCAGAACGTCTTGGCCAGCTTTGGACGGTGATGAGTGCAGTCCGCAACGTGCGGTTGCAGCATCAATGACATTGATCCCGTAGAAGCGCAGCGGTCCTGTCAGGTAGCACGGTCCGACCAGATCCATTTGATGTGTCTGGTTCGGTAACAGTGCCGGGAGTTTGGGATAAGGGGTTCCTTTGGGTTCGTATTTACCGGTTCTTCGATGGGTCAGTTCATTGCGATTCAGAATGCGGTTAATCGTACGCAATGAAGGCAATGGCTTAACACCAAGATCCTCAAGTTCCCACAGAATTGCTTGGGCGCCACAGAACAGATTCTGATTATAGAGATTGAGGCGAATCATCTTGACGATCTCTTCAATCTCAAGCGGCGTCCGATTTGTTGCATGGAACAGGACCGTCGGTCGATTTTCACACCAAGAGCTGTTTTTCTCATCGTACCGTGAGATCCATTTGTAGAGCCAGGACCGTGATAGGCCCATGGAAACGCAGATCGATTCGGGCTTTTCGCCTGCCAGAAAACGTTGAACGGCCTGGATACGTTGTCTAATTTCATCCTTCATGAACACCTCCGTATGGGAAATGTTCAGAGAATGACGGGTGGCTATTCGATTGTCAGAGAACTATTTTGTCCACGAGCTGGTGGCACATATTTTTGTCCACGATGTGCTGGCACTCAACACTTAAACAATAGAACGACGCTTACCGCCAATATGGCTGCCCACCCAAGCACATCTTCCAGCAGATGCCATGTAACGACCCGAGCGTTAAGCGTCTTCCCGCCCCTCACCCGCAATGCAGCCCAGCCATTGATAACTATCCCGGCAATGGCAAGCAGTGCCATCCCCTCGGCCTTGGGATGCTCTGGTCGGAGCAACCGGGGAACGGCTTCCGACAGAATGAAAAGGGATCCGGTCAGGAGAATTACTGCATTCGCCAGGGCACCCAGCAGCGAGAAGCGCCGGTATCCGTAGGAGTATTTTCTGTCCCTTTTTTTCTCTGAATAGTTCGCCAGGTACCAGGCAAGCCCAAGAGATAAGCTGTCGCCAAGATCGTGGACGGCATCCGAAAGGATGGCGAGGCTGTTCGTCATGACCCCGCCGACCAGTTCGAACAAGGTAAACCCGAGATTCAGAAAGAACGCCTGTCTGATTCCGGTGCCCTCGCGGATACGGAAGGCCTGTTTGAGCATGATGAGCGCCTCCTTCTTTCCGGGTTGACCTCTGCCAAAGGCAACCGAGGGTTGATTTTAAGCACCACCACGCCAACTTCCACTAATTGTACCTTCTTGGCCGGTAATGGTAGGAAATGAGCAGACCCTGCACCCCTACCGCAAATTAAAAACCCGGAGATGTCCCTGGTTTTTCAAGACTGAAAGGCATGACCAGCACGCCGCTCGGATTTCAGTCTTCCTTTTCCGGTGGACAACCGAATGCTTCATCCCCAAATAACAGCTTGTCACGATTGGCCTTTTCCTCCTCCGCACGAAAGTGCCTCAGAAGACGGTCGTATTCGGCCCGGCCCGCCAGATCGTCCGGTTGAAAGCCTCGCTTTGCCTTTTCCATGGGATCCTCCTCGTTCGGGGCTCAGGAATTCAAACAGATTCGGAAGCGGGTCTCCTCCAACCCACGGTCGATGGCGACGATTTCGCCTTCATGCGGTCGGATGGCTCGCTGCTCGGGCAAATCGGAACAGCCTCTCCGGAAAACGAGGACTCTCCCCTCCACCCGCATGCTCTGCAGCTCATCCCCTTTCTCCTCTCCGCAAGCCCTGAAGATCTCCACCCATTTGCCGACACGAAGATGTCTTGCTCCGGCTGCGGGTATGCAATATTCCATTGCTTCGATCTCCCTGAAAACGGTAAAAGTGCGGAATCGTCCGGGCCATCCCGATTTTCGTTCGACTTTGACGTCTGGGTCAGTGGGCCTCCGCTTTCGTCTGATGAGCGGATGTTCGGTCTGTTTCCCGCCTCAATCTTCAGTCTAGTACCGGATGGAAGACTTTCAATTATTTCTCGCTAATTTCGAGGATTTGCCTGGCAAGGTTCGCGAAAACCTTTGCCACCGCACCGTCGGGCTGGGTAATCAGGCAGGGCATACCGGCATCACCGGCAGCCACCAAAGTGGGGTCCAACGGAATGGCCCCCAAAAAGGGCACCCCGGTCTCGGCGGCCAGGCTCACCCCCCCGCCCTCTTTGAAGATGTGGTGCACCTGGCCGCACCCCGGGCAGGCGAAGCCGCTCATGTTCTCGACGATCCCCAGGATGGGGATGTTCAACTGCCGACAGAAATCGATC
>DATEVI010000398.1:0-3946 GCA_035281865.1 Geobacteraceae bacterium
TGTTTTACGACAGTTCACCGCACCGGCAAATACACACTGAAAAGAGGAGGAAACTTCCTTGTATACTGAAAAGGTAATGGAACATTTCAAAAATCCGCGAAATAGGCTGCCTTTTCAGAAGTTCCACCTCACCTTGACACAGCTGCATGCCGTACCTATCCTTTCTGTATAGAACGAAACGAAGGGAGCATACGATATGATACGTCCGGAAAAAATGACGATCAAAACCCAGGAAGCCCTGGGTGCCGCGCAGCAGTTGGCCACGTCCAGACAGAACAGTTCCTTGGAGCCGGAACACCTGCTTCTAGCTCTGCTGGACCAGGAAGGCGGTCTTGTCGGCTCCCTCCTGCAGAAGATAGGCGCCAATACCGGTTATGTACGATCCAGGGTCGATGCGGAGCTCAAGCGGCTGCCCCAGGCATCCGGTGCGGAGGTTCAACTGCATCTTTCATCCGCCCTCAACAGGGCCCTTGACATGGCGTTGAAAGAAGCGGAAACGATGAAAGATGAATTCGTGTCCACGGAACATCTGCTGCTGGGGCTGGTGGGAGAGAAGGGGAGCAGGGCGGCGCAGATTCTCGCGGAGAACGGAGTGTCGCGTGATGCGATCATGGCCGCGTTGAAGGAGATTCGCGGCGACGAGAGGGTGACCGACCAGAGCCCCGAGGAGAAGTACCAGGCGCTGGCGAAGTACAGCCGCGACCTTACCGACCTGGCGCGACAGGGAAAGCTGGATCCGGTCATCGGCCGTGATGACGAGATACGGCGCGTGATCCAGGTGCTGTCTCGGAGAACCAAGAACAACCCGGTTCTGATCGGCGAGCCGGGGGTGGGCAAGACGGCAATTGTTGAAGGTTTAGCCCAGAGGATAGTCTCCGGCGATGTCCCCGAGACTCTGAAGAACAAGAAACTTGTGGCGCTCGACATGGGGGCGCTGATCGCCGGAACGAAATTCCGTGGCGAATTCGAGGAACGACTCAAGGCGGTCATCAAGGAAGTGACGAAATCCGAGGGGAACATCATCCTTTTCATAGACGAACTCCACACCCTGGTAGGCGCCGGGGCGGCGGAGGGCGCCATGGATGCCTCCAACCTGCTCAAGCCCGCCCTTGCCCGGGGAGAACTGCACTGCATCGGAGCCACTACACTTAACGAATTCCGAAAGCATATCGAAAAGGACCAGGCCCTGGAGCGTCGCTTCCAGCAGGTCTATACCGGCGAGCCGAGCATCGAAGATACGATCTCCATCCTGCGCGGTCTGAAGGAGAAGTATGAGGTCTATCACGGCGTCCGCATCCAGGACAGCGCCATCATTGCCGCGGCCACTTTGTCCGACCGCTACATAACCGATCGCTTTCTCCCCGACAAGGCCATTGACCTGATCGATGAGGCGGCTTCCCGGCTTCGCATTGAAATAGATTCCATGCCGACCGAGATAGACGAAATAGAGAGAAAAATCATACAGATGGAGATAGAGAAGCAGGCCCTCCTGAAGGAGCAGGATTCCCATTCCCAGGAGCGTCTGAAGAAACTGGACGAGGAACTGGAGTCGCTCAAGGCCGAATCGGCTAAGCTGAAGGTTCACTGGCAGAAGGAAAAGGAGATCATCAAGGAACTGCGTGACCTGAAGAACCGTCTCGAGGACAAGAAGGAAGAGGCCAAGAAGACCGAGCGGGAAGGAAATCTCGAGCGAACTGCCGAGATCCGTTACGGCGAGATACCGACCATCGAAAAGCAGATGGCGGAGAAGAACCGCGAATTGGCCGAATTCCAGCGGGAGGCGAAGATGCTCTCCGAAGAGGTCGACGGCGAAATGGTCGCGGAGATTGTGGCCAAATGGACCGGTATTCCGGTTTCAAAGCTGCAGGAGAGCGAATCGGCCAAACTGGTCAAGATGGAGGACCGGTTGAAATCGCGGGTCGTGGGCCAGGACGAGGCGCTCATGCTGGTGGCCAATGCCGTGCGACGCGCCCGGTCCGGTCTCTCCGATCCGAACCGTCCGATAGGGTCATTCATCTTCCTTGGTCCCACAGGGGTGGGCAAGACGGAGACGGCGCGCGCCCTGGCCGAGTTCCTGTTCGATGACGATCAGGCCATTGTCCGCATAGACATGAGCGAATACCAGGAAAAACATACGGTTGCCCGCCTGATCGGGGCTCCCCCGGGCTATGTTGGATACGAAGAGGGAGGCCAGCTTACCGAAGCGGTGCGCCGCAGGCCATACAGTATTGTGCTTTTCGACGAAATCGAAAAGGCTCACCCGGAGGTATTCAACGTCCTTCTCCAGGTCCTTGACGACGGCAGGCTGACCGACGGTCAGGGCCGCACCGTGGACTTCCGCAACACCGTCATCATTATGACCAGCAATCTGGGCTCCCAGTGGATACAACAATATGGTTCAAGCGACTACGCCAGAATGCGAAGCATGGTCATGGAGACTCTCAAGGAAAACTTCAAGCCTGAGTTTCTCAACCGTGTCGACGAGGTGGTAATCTACCACGGGTTGCCTCTCGAGCAGATCAAGAAAATCGTCGACATTCAGGTAAAGGCGCTGCAGGCCCGGTTGGCCGAAAGGCGTATAACCCTCACGATTACGGACAAAGCGAAGGAATATCTGGCCCAGGAAGGATACGATCCGGCATACGGGGCACGCCCCCTGAAAAGAACTTTGCAGCGCAAGGTGCAGGACCCGCTTGCTCTCATGCTCCTGGAGGGCAAGTTCGCCGAAGGGGATACAGTGGCAGTCGATCTGGATATGTCCGGTGAAGGGTTGATTATCAAGAAACAATAACGGCTACCTGGTTGATCAGGCATTTGTGTATGAAGAGGTTAGGGGTTCAAGGTTTTCGGCCGGATATAAAAACTTTGTCCTCGAACACTTTCCTGGATAATTTTCTGAAGCCGGCTTCGGAAAGCCACCCCATGATTTCCCGGGGTGAATAGCACCTTCCGCCGCCGGTGTTGACCAGCATATTGACGGAGAACAGGGCGCTGTGCTCCGGAGTGGCGAGCGAATCAGCAATAAGGAACTCGTATATGACGATCTTGCCCCCGGTTTGCAGCGCTTCTCTGCATTTTTTGACGATAAACAGGTTATCTTCCGTTGAAAACGAGTGGAGTACCTGACTGATGAAGATCAGGTCGTATCCGTGCCCGATGTCGTCGGCAAAAAAATCACCGGCCTTGAAGGCGATTCCGTCCATGCCGGCTCTCTGCACTATCTCCCGCGAGATGGGTATCGTTTGCGGCAGGTCAAACAGGGTCACGGATATTCCCTTGCGGGCGAACTCGATACTGTATGTTCCCGGACCTCCGCCGAGGTCGAGGACGTTTTTGACCCCTTTTAGATCGACTCGTCCGATGACCTTTGCCGCCCTTAAAACCGCATTGTCATGCATGCCGCGGATGAACGACTGGTGGTCGTGGGCTTTGCGGGCCGGGATTCCCGTTCTGAGCACGTCGTCCAGAAGGGACCAGTTTTGCCAGAGCGTGTCCGCGTGCCGGATGATGTCTCCCTGATAATAAGGGCTTTCCTTCATCAGAAGGCGTTTCGCCACGTCCGAATTGCGGAACTTCCCCGATGTTTTCCGAAGAAATTTCAGGCTGGTTAGCGCATTGAGCAGGATTTCGATGGCCCTAGAGTCAGCAGTAATTAAACCGGCGACTTCTTCAGCGGTTTTGGGATTCTCCAGGTAATCGAATACACGGAGGTTGTTTGCAGTGAGCACCACCCTTGACGACCAGAATCCTTTCCAAAGTTTTCCCAGTTCACCTATTTCTTTTTCAATTCCCATGATCGGCCACTATCACCTGATGCCTTTCTGCATTTGATAAAGTAAAGACAGACCGTGTCTTGCTGAGTTCTCTCGCTACATTATAACCGGTTTGCACCATGAGACAACGAAGGTGACAGGCATTCCGGATACGGTGAAACGGCAGCGGCAAT
>DATEVI010000399.1:0-2791 GCA_035281865.1 Geobacteraceae bacterium
GGTTGCCGAATTCCGCTGCGCCGTGGACCACCTTTCCGCCGAGGACGGTCAGGACCGACTCGATGCCCTTGATCTCCTCTTCCGGAATGGAGAAGTAGTCGGCGGAGAGAACGGCCAGATCGGCAAGTTTTCCTGCCTCGGTGGAACCCTTCTTTTCTTCCTCCTGTGAAAACCATGCGCTTCCTCTGGTGTAGAGGCGCAGAGCTTCAGCCCGGTCCAGCCTGTTCTCGGCCGGGTAAAGGGGAGTGCCGCCTACGGTCCTGCCGCTCACCAGCCAGTAAAGGGAAACCCAAGGGTTATAACTTGCCACACGTGTTGCGTCGGTTCCGGCTCCCACCGGTATGCCCAATTCCAGCATGCGGGTGATGGGTGGGGAATGCCCGGCCGCATCTTTTCCGTACCTGTCGATGAAATATTCACCCTGGAAGGCCATCCGGTGCTGGATGGCGATCCCGCCGCCCAGAGCCTTGACCCGTTCAAGGTTCCGCGGTGTGATCGTTTCCGCATGGTCGAAAAACCAGCGCAAGCCCCCGAACGGCACCTCCCGGTTTACCTTCTCGAAAATATCGAGAAAGCGGCTGATCGATTCGTCATAGGTAGCATGGAGGCGAAACGGCCAGCTATGTTCGACCAGAAGGCGGACGACCTTGAACAGCTCATCCTCCATGACCGGCGGGAGGTCCGGGCGGGGCTCAAGGAAGTCTTCGAAGTCGGCGGCCGAAAAGACGAGCATTTCACCGGCGCCGTTCATACGATAGTAGTCGTCCCCTTTCTCCGGAGATGTCATCCCTATCCATTGTGAAAAATCCTCAAATTCACCCTTGGGATGTTGCGTGAACAGATTGTAGGCGATGCGAAGGGTTAGTTCTCCCTGCCGAGCCAGTTCGTCAATGATCTGATAGTCATCGGGGTAGTTCTGGAAGCCGCCCCCGGCATCTATGACGCTGGTCAGGCCGAGACGGTTCAATTCGCGCATGAACAGTCGGGTCGAATTTACCTGGTCCCCATGGGAAAGCTTCGGTCCCCTGGCAAGGCTGGAATAGAGGAGCAAGGCGTTTGGCCTGGCGATAAGAAGCCCGGTCGGGTTTCCTTCCCGGTCTCTTTGGATCTCTCCGCCAGGCGGGTCCGGTGTCTCCCTGTCATATCCCATGGCCCGCAGGGCGGCCCGGTTGACTATGGCCCTGTCGTACAGGTGAAGGACGAACACCGGTGTGTCGGGTGCAACCTGATTGATTTCTTCCAGGGTTGGCATGCGCCTTTCGGCGAACTGGAATTCCGTCCATCCACCGATGACCCGCACCCACTGTGGCGGCGGGGTGCGCCGGGCCTGCTCGCGCAGCATGGAAAGGGCGGAGGACAAGGAAGGCACCCCGTCCCAGCGCAGCTCCATGTTGAAGTTGAGACCGCCGCGGATTACGTGTATGTGAGAATCGTTGAGGCCGGGTATGACAGTCCTGCCGCCGGCATCTATCACCCGCGTTCCGCCGCCCTTGTAAGCCATTACTTCCTTGTCGCTGCCCACGAAAAGGAAACGCCCGTCTGCAATGGCCACAGCCTGAGCGAACGGGCGTTCTTTGTCCAACGTTGCAATATTTCCGTTATGGATGATCGTTTCCGCGATCTTCGCGGATGAACCTTTGGTGTCCATAGATTGCCCTCCCTGGAGCTTGTCCGGAAATTCGGGCGCGATCACACTCAAGGTTCTAAGAGGACAAGCTCCTGTCGGATTGTCAGACAGCAACAGAATACTTCTTGCCTTCTCCGCGTCTGCCGAGGAAATCCTTGATGAACCGCTCCTCGATTCCATAGGGCGAATGGGCTTCCATGATCTTCATGCAGCCTTCATAGGTCTCGCTGCGGCTCCAGTCCTGCTGCAGTTCGAACAGAAACTGCAAGGATGTCATGGGAACGGTTCCGGCCTGCACCAGACGCTGGACGGCGCGTTCGTGCGCTTCTTCGCTGATGTCTCCACAGGAGTCGGTCGGTACGTAAACTTCGTATCCGGCATTAATCAGGTCGATCGCCGGGAACAGGACGCAGGCCTCCGTCCAGAGCCCCGCCAGCACGATCTTTTTCCTCCCGGTCTTTTCCACCGCGTCTTTGAAATTGCTGTCCAGCCACGCATTGATGGATGTCCGGTCTATCGGCTCGTAATCCGGGAAAACTGCAGTAACTTCGGGGATCATGTCACCGCTGAAACTCTTCGCGGCAACCGTCGACAGTATGGTTGGGACATTAAACAGTTTTGCCGCCTTGGCGACGATCTGCACGTTCTGTATTATTGTCGTTCTATCATGGGAATGCACACCCGCGAACATTGCCGGCTGAAAGTCTATAAGCGCCAGCGAGCATTCATCAGGATTCAGCATGCCATGGAATTGTCTGGTTTCCATATCAAATCCTCCCTTGCGATGAAAGCGTTGTTTCCAGTGTGTTACATGACTGTATTGTAGCAGTTTTTATTCTATATCTGTCATATATTGTCGACGGGTATGGTATGCCTTTCATGGAAGGTTGACGGTGCTGAATAGAGCAAGTCTATTTCCGACTGAATGTGCCTGACAACAAGATTGTTAGTAGCAGCGAGTAATAAAAAAACCGGGACTTTTCTAAGGAAAAAGTGCCGGTTTCGGGGTGTTGGCTCGCCAAACAGGATGTATGGCGGCCGCCCGGCATCTGCAAAATAAGAAAGTGCCCGGGGGAATTTTTTTCAGTAATTGGAAACCTGAATTCATATACCGCCGTATTGCCGGATTTTGCGAATACTGGTCCGGGTGAGAGGCATCCACCA
>DATEVI010000400.1:0-2214 GCA_035281865.1 Geobacteraceae bacterium
CCCATTTCGTATCTCCTGGGCAAGAACAGGGGTCATCATGACTCCGTCGTTTGCAATGGCGGCAATCATTGCCACCGCGTGCAAAGGCGAAATCTTCACCTCACGCCCAAGTCCCGCACCCATCAATTTCAGCTCATCATCGTTCTTCGGAACTTCGGCCTTGCTTGGTGTAACCGGAAAACCGGGGAACAGCGTCTGGTTGAAGCCAAACCTGTGGGCGTAAGACATGATCGAATCTTTCCCCACCACATCGCTTGCAAGCCTGCCGAAAACCGGATTAATGGACTTGCCCATTGCCACGGTCAGCGACATTTGCTGTGAACCGCTTCCCGGCTTCACACTCCAGTATTTGGGGTTTTCCGAGTACGAGCTTCCGCGATAGGCAAAAACCGTGTCCGGGACGACCTTTTTCTGTTCGAGGGCAGCCGTCGCAGTAATTATCTTGAACAAAGACGCCATGGGATACACATTGAAGTATGAATTCCGCGCCCATTCGGGATCGATCGTAGAATGGCCCGCCAGAGCCAGAATCCGGCCTGTTTTCGGTTCCACGGCAACGAACACCCCGTAAGGCACATCATAATTCTCCATGACCTTTTCAACCCGGTCCTGAACATTCTGATTGATGGTATACGTAACCGCACCACCATCCTTCAGAGTCGAAACAAGGCGATCTCCAACCTGACGAACGCTTTGCATCGAGGCAACGGCCAACTGGAAAGATTGATCGGCATCAAGGATCAACCTCTTCGAATGAGCAATTTTGCCGACAGGAACCTCTGTCCATTGCAGTGGAGAGGTATCGAGCGATGAGACAACAAAGAACACCGGATAGGCGGCGAGAACGACGGCTATGAGGGGAAGTATGAAGCGCAGCGAAGCCTGTTTTGCCCTGGATTCCTTCAGGGACTTGATCGTGTTTACCGATCGTTTCTTCCGGCAACCGAAGACAGTCGACAGGGAAAAGGCTTTTCTTCTTGACAAGTGTTTTAGATCACGCATTGTTTATTGTTCAGAATTATTTTTATCAGGAAATGTCTTCTCTCTTCACGAACTCGGCAAAAAAGCACCGGTCCTGAAACATCGCCGCAAAGAAAGAAGCCTGAGGCAATTGTGGATGGAAACCGATAGCGAAAAATCTTATACACTATATTCGAATTGCCGTTTTTTGTCAATGAAGGACGAGCGCACACGTCGAATCAAGGACAAACTACTTTTACCTGAGTTTCAGTCGTTGGATTCTTCATCGGACATTCGATCGACAAGATCTTTCAACGTTAAGCCGTTACCAGCGGTATCGGCACATGGCTTGGACTGCGATAAGGCATTTCGCAACGCAACACGAATTTCAATCATGCCCCGGATCTCACAGGATTCCCCGTAATTCTTCATTTCTTCCAGGATTTCGGAAATGTACATATGTTCAGGGGCGCGGACCGGGACGTAAGCCGGATCTCCCCCTTCTGTTGCCGCAAGATATTTCTGTTCAACAAGTTGGTCCAGCAGTTCCTTTACAACCCTTACCGGCACGCCGGTCTCCGCGGCGAAACGGACGCATGTCCATGGCGTTTTACCCTGATAGTAGGACTTTGCCGCAGCAATCAATAGAACCAGCGAGACAATTTCCCTCCCAGCGTAATTTAGTGACGGATGGTGATTTTCATTCAGGAAAGTTTCCCGGTTCTGGTGTGCGTTGACAATTTCCACTCCAAAAAGGATGATAACCCAACTTGTATATATCCAAACCATGAACACGGGCAATGCGGACAGGGTACCGTAGATGGCGTTATATTTCGAAACGCCGACCTGAAAGTGGATATACCCCCACTGGGCAATCTGCCATATGAGGCCAGCCAGCATTCCACCGATAATGGCCGACCTGAAACGTACCTTTGTATTTGGAATGAATAAGTAGAGAAATATCAACGCAGCCCAGATACTCAGATAGGGTACGAGTTTGAAGAGGGACAGGACAAAGCCGCCGACATATCTGGACTCGAGCAACCAACTAACCAGGCTCTGGCTTTGTAGTGTCGTGCTGACACTTGTGGCTGCCAGGAAAAGAATCGGCGCCGTGACGACAACACTGACGTGATCGCTGAACTTGCGGCCGAAGGTACGGGTTTCCCGTACGCCCCAGATTTCATTAAAGGCTTCCTCGATGTTGCCCAGAAGCGAAATGACGGTGACAATGAGGGCGACCAGACCTATAGC
>DATEVI010000401.1:0-3645 GCA_035281865.1 Geobacteraceae bacterium
ATCCTGGTTTATTGCCTTGACTTGACGACAAATGACAGTATAAATAGACAATTATCTTAGAGTTATCTCGTATACGGGAGGATTGAAAATGGTGGCGACAGCGGCGATAATTCTTGCTGCCGGTAAGGGCACCAGGATGAAATCGGACCTGGTGAAGGTCATGCACAATCTGGCGGGATATCCCATGATCGACTATCCGGTGTCGGCTGCAAGGGACGCGGACGCCTCCAGGATCGTGATCGTTGCGGGTCATCAGTCGGACAAAGTGCGGGAGTATTTCTCCGGCAGGGATGATATGGTTTTTGCGCTCCAGGAAGAGCAACTGGGCACCGGCCATGCCGTGGCGTGCGCAAGACAATCCCTTGACGGATTCAGCGGCAGGATATTCATTCTATGCGGGGATGTTCCGCTGCTGAAGGGAGAAACGCTGCGGCGGATGGCAGCCTTCCACGAAAGGTGCGTGGCGGTGCTGACCGTATTGACGGCGCGCTTGGATGATCCGTACGGGTATGGACGGGTGGTAAAACGGGGCGATAGCACGATTCTGCGGATTGTCGAGGAAAAGGATGCGGACGACACGGAGCGGAAGATCCGGGAGATAAATTCCGGTATCTACTGTGTCGAGTCCGGATTTCTCATGGATGCCGTCTGCCGGCTATCCAACGACAACGCCCAGGGCGAGTATTATCTGACCGATATCGTTCAAATGGCCGCCGAGGCGGGACATTCATGTGTATCCTTTCCCGTAGATGATGCGGAAGAAGTGATGGGGGTGAACGATAGGGTGCAGCTGGCCACGGCCGGAGCTGTCATCAGAAGAGGGATAAACGAGGGTCTCATGTATTCCGGCGTCACTGTCGTTGATCCGGGCAATACGTACATTGACAGGGGAGTGAAGGTCGGCAGGGATACCACTATCTTTCCCAATGTGCACATAAATGGTGTTACCGAAATCGGCGAGAACTGCGTGATCGAGCCGTCGGTGATCATAAGGGGATGCAGGATAGGCGACGGAGTGACCATCAAGGCGGGTTCGGTGATGACCGATTCGGTACTGCATGACGCGGTTTCAGTAGGCCCCATGGCCCATATCCGGCCGGGGACCGAACTTATGAAGCACGCAAAAATAGGTAACTTCGTGGAGATCAAGAAGGCGGTCATCGGCGAGGACTCGAAAGCGTCCCACCTGACCTATCTGGGTGATGCGACCATCGGCAGCGGCGTCAACATCGGCTGCGGAACCATTACCTGCAACTATGACGGAGTGAACAAGCACCGGACGGTCATCGAGGACGGAGTCTTCGTCGGAAGCGACGTGCAGCTGATTGCCCCGGTGACTGTCGGGCGCAATTCCCTTGTAGCGGCGGGGACAACGGTCACCAAGGACGTCCCCCCCGATTCCCTGGCCATTTCCAGAACGCCACAGGTGAACAAGGAAGGCTGGAAACTCAAGAAAAAGTGAGATGTGAAGTGCGGAGGAAAATATGTGTGGAATAGTTGGTTACATAGGAAAACAGGAGGCCACCCCGATCATTCTGGAGGGGCTGAGAAGGTTGGAGTATCGGGGTTACGACTCCGCCGGGGTCTGTGTCGTCAACTCCGGCAGGGCTGATATTCGTCGCAGTGAAGGGAAACTGGTGAACCTGGACAAGCTGCTGGCGAAAGAACCGACAAACGGGGAAATCGGTATCGGACATACCCGCTGGGCCACCCACGGCCGCCCCTCGGAAATAAACGCCCATCCCCACCATGCCGGATCCGTAATCGTCGTCCACAACGGCATAATAGAGAACTACCTGGAGCTCAAGGAAAAGCTGAAAGGCCTGGGCAGGGAATTCAAGAGCGAAACGGATACCGAGGTTATCTCCCACGTCATCGATGAAAAACTGAAGGAAGCCGACAGCTTTGAGATGGCAGTCAGGCTGGGTTTGCGGGAACTCAGGGGGGCATATGCCGTCTGCATCCTCTGCGAACGGGAGCCGGGAACACTCATTGCCGCCAAACAGGGCTCCCCGATGGTCGTCGGCCTGGGGGAATGCGAATACTTCGTCGCCTCGGATATCCCGGCCATACTTTCCCATACAAGGGAGATGGTCTTCATGGAAGACGGGGAAATGGCAGTCTTCCGGGACGGGCAGGCGGCGTTCAGCACCATCGCCGGCGAGTCGCTGGCGAAAAAGCCCCGCCACATCGACTGGTCACCGCTCATGGCGGAAAAGGGCGGCTACAAACATTTCATGCTCAAGGAAATATACGAACAGCCCCGCGCCATACGCGACACCATCGCCGGCAGGCTGAGGGAAGAAGAGGGCACCGTTTTCCTGGAGAGCCTGAAGCTTACCGACGCTGAACTTGCGCAGGTGGAGCGGATCTCCATCGTGGCCTGCGGCACGTCATGGCATGCCGCGCTGGTCGGCAAATTCCTGATTGAGGAGCATTGCCGCATCCCCGTGGAAGTGGATATCGCTTCGGAGTTCCGTTACCGTAACCCCATCGTCAACGACAAGACCCTAATGATTCTCATCTCCCAGTCCGGTGAAACCGCCGATACCCTGGCCGCACTGCGCGAGGGGAAGGGAAGGGGGGCGAAGAACGTCGCAGTATGCAATGCGGTAGATTCCTCAATCGCCCGTGAATCGAACGGGGTCATCTACACCCATGCCGGCCCCGAGATCGGTGTGGCCTCGACCAAGGCCTTCACCACCCAGATGGTCGCCCTCTACCTCTTTGCCATAAAACTGGGGCGCACCATCGGTACCATCGACCGGAACAAGGGGCGGGCGATGGTTGCTTCACTGATCCATATCCCCGCTTTACTTGACAAGGTTCTGGAACTGAATCCCCAGATGGAGACGATAGCCCGCACTTTCATGCATGCCCGCGATTTCCTCTACCTGGGGCGCGGCATCAACTACCCCATCGCCCTCGAGGGAGCGCTGAAATTGAAGGAAATATCCTACATCCACGCCGAGGGGTACCCCGCCGGGGAGATGAAGCACGGCCCCATCGCCCTCATCGACGAGAACATGCCGGTGGTGATCCTAGTGCCAAAGGGCGACAACTACGAAAAAGTCGTCTCAAACATGGAGGAAGTCATTGCCCGGGGTGGCCAGGTTATTGCGATCTGCACCGAAGGAGACAGGGAAATAGGCAAGAAGGCGGCAGCAGCCATCGAAATCCCCCACGAGGGCGAATCCCTCATGCCCATTCTCATATCCGTGCCGATGCAGCTTCTGGCGTACCACATCGCCGTCCTGAAGGGAACCGACGTGGATCAGCCGAGAAACCTGGCCAAAAGTGTGACGGTGGAGTAGGAAGGCATAGCGAAGAGTGACGAAACGAACGGTGTTTCAATTTAATAATAATGGAAACATTGTAAAAATAATGGAAACTGCTTTTCCAAAAAAAAGTATTTACAAAAACAGTAAACATTAACTTTTTCATGCTTGATAAATTGAATGGCCTTTCTCAACGGAAGGCCATTTTTTCTGGCTGGAACCAGGCGCCAAAAATTTATGGACGGTTTGGCTTTTTGCCCAACTTTGTGAACCAGCGTGGAAATTTGACCCAGCATCGGCGTCCAAGAATGACCCCCCTGTGAAAAATCAATAGAAATAGCAATATTTCTCGATCCCTACCGCTTCG
>DATEVI010000402.1:0-5604 GCA_035281865.1 Geobacteraceae bacterium
GGACTCAGGTCGGCGGGGAAATCATGTCCCTGTACATGGGTAAATTCCAGCTTGCCGCCGACGTACTGGCGCAGCCAGCGGGGGAGTTTCACCCTGCCTATGTCCTCACCGATCGGATGGTGCGAACATGACTCACAGATGAGGACATTGTCACCGGGCTCAAGGTCGTCGATGGCCAATGCCCCCTTCACAAACTCGACCAGATCGCCCTTGAAGCGGGCGAAGAGTATGGAAAACGATGTCATAAGGACGTCGTCCGGCGTGTCTCCGGCAACCTTGAGAAAGGCCTGCGAGTCGGTAACGACAATTGCCGGCGGTTTCTTCAGACGGTCGAGAGCGTCGCGCAACTCCCTCTCCTTCACCACCATGCAGTATGCGTCATTGTCGAGAATGTCGCGGATAGATTGGACCTGGGGGAGAATCAGACGCCCCTTGGGCGCCTCCAGGTCGATGGGGATGACCAGCACCGCCATTTCACCCGCAGGAACCAGGTCGCCGATTATGGCCGGAGAGTTTATGAATTCTTCCGGAGCGGAACGGACCAGCGCTTCACGCAGATCTAGGATCCCCTCTCCTTTCGCGGCGGTCGTCTGCACGAACGGGATGTTTATCTCCATGAGTTTGGCAGTCTGGGCGGAATCAGGCCGGGCAACGTCGTTCTTGTTGAATACCACAATGGCCGGGATCTTGCGTTCACGCAGCTCGGTCAGAATACCCTCTTCAAACTCGCCCCACTCTCCCGCCACACTGACTATCACGCCGATATCGGTTCTGTCAAAGACCTGAAATGTGCGCTGAACGCGCATTTCCCCGAGCGCACCGACATCATCTATGCCCGCCGTGTCGATAAACAGGACCGGTCCTATCGGCAGAAGCTCCATCGGCTTTTCAACGGGATCCGTTGTAGTGCCGGCGATATCGGAAACAATCGATACGGTCTGCCGTGTCAGGGCGTTCAACAACGACGATTTGCCGACATTGCGACGGCCGAAAAAACCTATATGGAGACGAAACCCTTTGGGCGTATTTTTCATGACTTCTTCTTTTCCTTCCTCAGTGGTGAGCCGAGCCTGGTGACGCTCTCCGCGGAGACAAGTTCGTCAAATGACTCTGCATCCAGAAGACCTTTTTCGATAACAAGCCGGCGGATGCTAATTCCCTTCGCTCTCGCTTCGTCAGAGGCTTCCTGGGCGGCCTGATAGCCAATTGCGTCAAGCAGGGCAGTCACGGTCGCTGTAGAGCTTTCCACATGTTTACGGCATCTTTGCTCGTCCGCTTCCAGCCCTGCCACACAATTTCGCCGGAATATGAAACAGGCATTGGTTAGCAAATCCAGACTTCCCAGCATTGCATCGGCAATAAGCGGCATAAATGCATTCAGTTCCAGATTGCCCATGGAGCATGCACACGTAATAGCCTGATCGTTCGCCATGACCACCATTGCGGCTTGCGACACTGCCTCGGGAATGACCGGATTCACCTTGCCCGGCATGATCGATGAACCTGCCTGTCGTGCGGGAAGACGCAGTTCGCCAAATCCGGCATCGGGACCCGACGAGAGGAGCCGGAGGTCGGTCGAGACCTTCAGCAGATTGCTGGCGCAGGCCTTCAGAATACCGCTCACTTCGACGAACACATCGGTATTCTGCGTCGCCTCAATGAGGTTTTCCGCACGCGCAAGCCCCATCCCGGTAATGCTGCGTAAATGTTCCACAACCCGGAAAATGTACTTTCGCGGGGCGGCCAGGCCGGTTCCCACCGCTGTTCCGCCCAGGTTCATGACCCTCAGCCGCTCTTCGCACTTGTAGATGCGCCATCGGTCACGGCCGAATGCCTCGGCATAGGCGGACATTTCTCTCCCCAGCGTTACAAGCACCGCATCCTGAAGTTGAGTCCGTCCAATTTTTACAATATGGGCAAAGGCCTTTTCCTTTGACTGAAACTCCTCCAGAAGGGCTACAACCTCTCTCTCCAACACCCGTAACTGCTGAATAGCGGCCACCTTAAGGGCGGTCGGATAAGTATCGTTCGTCGACTGGTGGAGATTTATATCCTCAAGAGGACTTACGGCAGCATAATCACCGAGGGGCCTGCCGAGTATCTGCAAAGCACGATTGGCAAGAACTTCGTTGACATTCATGTTTGTGGAAGTGCCGGCGCCGCCCTGCAGAGCATCCACCAGGATGTGCCCGTCAAGCATGCCTTCCATCATTTCGTTACAGGCCTGCTCGATGGCATTTGCCTTGGAATCGTCCCACCAGCCGAGTTCATGGTTTGTTCTTGCACAGGCGAGCTTCACGGCTCCAAAGGCGTGTATCAGCGAGGGATTGACCGGTCTGCGGGAAAGAGGGAAGTTTTCGATACTCCTGACAGTATGCACGCCATACAGTGCATCTGCAGGAACCTCGTGCTCCCCGAGCAGGTCTTTTTCGGTACGGTATTGGGTCATGTATTTAATATTAGCCTGGCGAATTCCCCATCCATTGACGGGAGTAGACAAAGGTCGGCAACAACAGGCGAAGGGCTAAAGGCTAATGGAATTCGGATTCCAATCATACTCCTTTTGCCCTTCGCCTTTAGCCATTAGCCCGATTTTTCAGAAATAGAGATCGCGATTCTTGTCTTCCCGGATTTCCTGCAGCCTCTTTATCACATTGTCTTTCATGTCTCCATCGTCCATCTTGGCAAGCTCTTCCCCGATCAGCTTCTCGCCGATTATGCGGGTCTCCGGTGTGCCATAGTCCAGCAGATATTCCTCAAGGGTAAGCAGTGCATTGGGAGTACAGAATTCCTTGATAAATCCGGGAATGCTGAATTCCATGAAATGCTCGCCAGTCCTGCCTACCCGGTAACAGGACGTGCAAAAGCTCGGGACATATCCGTCGGTCATCAACTCCTTCATGACCTCGTCCAGGGAACGCACGTCACCCAGAGAAAACTGCTCGCGCTCCATGACCTGGGCATCTCCCGCCTCTGTGTACCCGCCCAGTTCGATTCTGCTGCCGGCATCAATCTGCGACACCCCGAAGGACATGCATTCGCGGCGAACCTCCGGATTTTCCCGCGCGGTAAGGATAAGACCCGTATAAGGTACCGCCAGGCGGAGGATTGCGATGATTCTCTTGAAATCATCGTCATTGACCAGCAGGTTCTCGTCAATGTCCACCCCAGCAGCCGGCCTCAGTCTCGGGAAACTGATTGTGTGCGGGCCGACATTGTAACGGTCCTGGAGATAGAGGGCATGTGTTACAAGGCTGAGGACCTCGAACTTCCAGTCGTACAGACCGAACAGAACCCCCAGTCCGACGTCGTCGCAACCTGCTTCAAAGGCACGGCTCAAGCCGTCCAGACGGTAGAGATAGTTTCCCTTACGGGTATCCTGCGGATGAAAACGGGTATAGGTGTCGTGATGGTATGTTTCGTGGAAAATCTGGTAAGTACCGATCCCCGAGGCCTTGACAATGGCGTATCCTTCGTGGTCGAGGGGGGCGGCGTTTATGTTCACGCGTCTGATCTCGCCGTGACCGACCTTCGTTTCGTACACTGTTCTGACAGAATTGGCAATGAATTCCGCATCGTAGGCCTTGTGTTCGCCGAAGACCAGGATCAGGCGTTTGTGGCCCTTATTCTCCAGCGCTTCGACCTGCTGGCGGATCTCGCTCTGGTTGAGCGTACGACGCACGGCATATGTATTACTTCGCTTGAAGGCGCAGTACGTGCAGTCATTTACGCATTTGTTGCCAATGTAAAGCGGTGCAAAAAGGACGATGCGATTTCCGTAGACGTTCTTTTTCAACTCACGGGCGGCCTCGAAGATTTCCTCGATCAGTTCCGGTGAATCGGCCAATAGAAGCTGTGCCGTCTCGGCGACGCTCAGCGCTTGTTTTGCAAGGCTTTTGGCGATTATTTCACGGACGCGTGCGGAATCGGGTTTCGCCCCCCTGAGAAGCCCGTTGATGTGAGGTTCGTTTATAAAATCAACAGCGCCTTCGCTTAAATTCAATGCCGGCATTCCACTCATAATTGCACCTCTCTCATATGACTATACGGCTTTATTACGGTTCGGCGAATCACCCCGGCCACTTCCTACATTTCTGCCGATGGAAAGTATCCGCCGGCGCATACATGCCCTGCAGTCGGCCGCTGTTTCATCTATGCAGGCTTTTGCAGGATATATTTCGTACATGGCACGGTATTTCCTGGGCGTCATGTTGGGCATTACGATATTGGCGCCCCGTGAGAGCCCAAGCTCCCGTCCCGAATCGGTATTCAATGTAGCAAGTGCCGTCGTGCTCGGAATGTTGGACATAGGACAGGCCAGGCGAGTCAGTGCGATTACCTTGTAAGTCATTTCCTCGGTATTGGGAACCTGCTCCCCTTCCGGCGCAGACAGCTCTTTTTCGTTTTGTCCGAGCGGCGTATCATGATGTGGAATATATGGACCGACACCTATCATATCAAGGTTCAGGGTGCGGAATATTTCAATATCATTGGCCAGATCGTCATAGGTCTGGCCGGGGATTCCTATCATCACCCCGCTGCCGATTTCATACCCCAATTCGCGAAGTCTGCGGAGTATTGATATGCGGTCTGAATGCTTACCCGGCAGAGGAGGGTGGATCCTGTCGTACAATTGTCGATTGGAAGTTTCGAAGCGAAGCAGATATCGGTCAGCACCGGCCTCTTTCCACTCCTTGTACTCTTCGTCAGTCCTTTCACCAAGGCTGAGGGTAACAGCCAGTTCTGTTTCCTTTTTTATACGTCTGATCAGATTAGCAATCCAATCGTTGTCTATGCCGTGGTCCTCACCCGATTGAAGCACAACCGTCCCGTACCCGAAACTGACGGCCTCGTGGGCGCATTCCAGGATTTCTTCCTCGGTCATCCGGTATCGTTCCAAATCCGTGTTGCCCGCACGGATGCCACAATAGGCGCAATCCCTGGCGCAAATATTGGAAAGCTCGATAAGTCCGCGCAAGTGGACATCTTCGCCTACGTTTTGACGTCGTACACCATCCGCCATCTGCCAAAGTTGTTCAAAGACTGCTTCATCTTTTGTCCCCAACCAATCGATAATTTCATGTTTTTTCATTCAATCTCCCTTCCTGTAAGTCTGCCTGCCGGTCATCCAGAATAATGTTAATCGCAATATTCCGTACTTCATCAGTCATAATACAGGACTTAGAACTATTCAACTTGATCTGAGTCAAGTAATCAATTTTTGAAATGATACCATAGAGAATACATTACAGACAAGGAGTAGATTATGCAGATATATTGAGGATTGACAAATACTTGCCTTCACCTTTCGAGTTCGTGCCTGGCCACAATACCTTGCCCCAGTCATCCTCACGACGTAGAAAAGAGAACGGCCGGATGTTTTTGCATCCGGCCGAATAACACAACTGAAATTCGAGAGCTTTAAAACAGACCTTACAGCTTCTCTCTCTTGAAGTAATGAGTATGGAGCAGGTGATGAGATTTTTCGCTCAGCGGCTTGCCAAGGTACTTCTCATAAAGCTCGATGATGTACGGGTTCTCATGGGACTTCCTGATCTTCTTGCCTGCGTCCTCATCGTAGAGAACCTTGGTTCTCTTCTTGAG
>DATEVI010000403.1:0-5989 GCA_035281865.1 Geobacteraceae bacterium
TTCCGGCAGCAATAATTTCTCCTGACCATCCTGATTATCCCTGTCAATTAATGTTCAGACCCTACTGAAAGGTACCCGCGATAATGGGTAACAGCCAAGATTTACTCGAAAAACTCCTGGTAACGTTTCGGGCCGAAGCGGAGGACCACATCGGGTCGCTTTCCTCCATCCTCATCACCCTGGAGAGAGAGGCCGACGGCGATGAGAGGAAGCGTCTGGTGGAAACCCTCTACCGGAGGATGCACACCCTCAAGGGGGCGGCCCACATGGTCAATCTCTTCGACGTGGTGGAGGCGTGCCAGTCCCTGGAGAGTCTGTTAGCGGCCCTTAAACGGGGTGACCTTACCCTTGGCATCGATCTGCTGGACAGGTTGCATGCTGCCATAGACAGCCTTGGCAGACTCATCTTCAGGGAAGAAGGCATGGAATCCGGAGAGGAAAGCTTGCTCCTTAAAGGGCTCATTCTGGAAATGGAGACCCTCGCGAAAGACGCTGAATCGGAGCCGGCGCCCATCCCCCATGTGCCGGAACCGCGGGAAGCGGTGGAAAGTTCTGCCCCTTCCAGCGGGAGGCCGGTGGCAGGCGAAACGATCAAAGTCCCTGTTCAGGTGCTCGATGCGCTCCTCCTGCAGGCCGAGGAGCTGATCTCGGCCAAACTGATGGCAATGGAACTGGCGGAAGGGCTGGGCGGAGTTGCCTCGGAGCTCTCGGCACGCAGGGGTGAACGGGCGCATGCCCTTGACCTGATCCGGACGGCCGGAAGGAAGGCGGACGGGAACGGTGAGACAGGGAAACTTGCCGGACTGGTTCAAAACCAAGTCGATTTCGAAGGCAGCCTGGAAAATCGTCTGGAGGGACTGGTAAAGAACGCCGAGAAGAACCTCCGGGCACTCCAGGGGATGGTGGACAACCTCCTGGCCGACATGAAGAAGGTGCACCTCCTCCCGTTCTCCGCCCTCATGGCACCTCTGCCGAAGAACATTCGCGACATCGCCCGCGAACTCGGCAAAGAGGCGGAGCTGATCTGTTCGGGTGCCGAGATCGAGATCGACCGGCGCATTCTCTCGGAACTCAAGGAACCGCTGCTTCACATTATCCGCAATACGATCGACCACGGAATAGAGCAACCCGGGGAGCGTCAGGCTGCCGGCAAGCCCACGGCCGGAAGAGTCGGCATCAGCATCGGGCACTGCGACGGCAACCGGGCGGAACTGGTCATCGCGGACGACGGCCGGGGGATCGATGTCGCCCGGGTAAAGGGGGCGGCGATCAGGCTGGACCTGCTCACCCCGGAACAGGCGGAATCGATCTCCGACAGTGAGGCGCTCCAGTTCATTTTCGACTCGGGGATATCCACGAGCCCCATGGTAACCAGCCTGTCGGGCAGGGGGCTTGGCCTGGCCATCGTGCGGGAGACTCTGGAAAGGTTGGGCGGACACGTGACCGTTGCCTCACGGCAGGGGCGAGGGACGGAATTCCGCCTCGTCTTTCCGCTTTCCTTCGCCACCATCCGCGGCCTTCTGGTTGAAGTGGGCGTCCGCACATGCCTGCTCCCCGCGACAAATGTGGAGTCGACAGCCAGGGTTCCTGTGGCCGGGATCAAAACAGTGGAAAACCGGGAGACAATTGCCATAGACGGTCGGGTGGTCTCCCTGGTCAGGCTTGCCGATCTCCTCGGCCTGCCGCGCGGCAGCGGGGATGGTCCGGTCGAGTATCTGCCTGTGGTCATTCTGGCCGCGGCCGAAAAGCGGATCGCCTTTACCGTCGATCAGGTCCTGGAAGTGCGGGAGGTCCTTGTCAAACCGCTGGGGCCGCAGCTCTCCAGGGTGAGAAACGTTGCCGGCGCAACGGTACTGGGAAACGGCAGAGTGGTGCCGATCCTCAATATCAACGACCTGATGCGGTCGGCGGTGAACATCTCCGCTGCCGCTGCCGTTCCCTTGTCGTCTGTCGCAAAAAGAGATGCACGGCCGGTAAGGGTTCTTGTCGCTGAAGACTCCATCACGTCGCGGACCCTGCTCAAGAACATCCTGGAAGCTTCCGGATTCCAGGTGCGGACAGCCATCGACGGGATCGATGCCTTGACCCTGCTGAAGACCGAAGAGTTCGACATAGTGGTGTCCGACGTGGAAATGCCGCGCATGGACGGTTTCGGTCTTACCGCCGCCATCAGGCAGGACAAGGAATTCGCCGGACTCCCGGTGGTCCTGGTGACCGGGCTGGAATCCCGCGAAGACCGGGAAAGGGGCATCGATGTCGGCGCCAACGCATATATCGTCAAGAGCAGTTTCGACCAGAGCAGGCTCGTTGAAGTTATCAGGAAGTTGACCTGAAGGGTGAGTCAGTAGTCAGTAGTCAGTAGTCGGTAGCTGAACGGTGAAGGGCACGATTCGTTTATCTTACGTTTTTTGCTGGATTCTGAATACTGACTACTGAATTCATGCAGTTAAACACGAATCGGTGGGTTTAAAAAGTGATCAGATTACTTCTAGTGGAAGATTCGAAGACCGTTCAGCAGGCGCTGGTGGAAATCTTCAATACCGACCCGGATATCAGGGTGATCGGCATTGCGGCCGACGGGGAGGAGGCCGTAAACGCCGCCATGACCATGAAACCGGACGTAATCACCATGGACATAAATATGCCCGGCATGGACGGTTTCGAGGCGACCCGCGCCATCATGTTCGCATGCCCGACTCCCATAATCATCGTTACCGGCAAGATGGACCCCAAGGACTCGGCCACCCTGTTTCGGGTCATGGAGGCGGGAGCCCTGATGATAACAGCCAAGCCTTTTCCCCCCGGTCATCCCGAACACGGGGAATCGGTCAGGGAGTTGATAAAGACCGTCAAGCTGATGTCCGAGATCAAGGTGGTGCGGAGGAGTTTCCCCCGCGAGACAAGGGGAACTTTACCCGTTACCTCTTTCCAACAGATAGTCCCGACCGAGACGGCCGCCGGCATAAGGATCGTTGCCATCGGCGCCTCCACGGGAGGCCCGCAGCTTCTGCAATCCATTCTCTCGTCACTCCCCTCGGATTTCAGGGCGCCGGTGGCAATCGTACAGCACATGGCGAAAGGGTTTACGGGAGATTTCGTCAACTGGTTGAACCAGTCTTCACGCCTGCCGGTGGAACTGGCGGTCGATGGGCGCCATATGTCTCCCGGCCGTGTCTATGTGGCTCCGGACGGATTCCAGATGCAGGTGGCGCCCGGTGACCGGATCATCCTCTCCGAAGACCCGCCGGAAAACGGGCAGCGCCCGTCGGTCTCTTCCCTTTTCCGGTCCGTCGCCAGGGTCTATGGAAGGAGTGCCGCCGGGGTACTTCTCACGGGAATGGGAAAAGACGGCGCGGAAGAACTGAAGACGCTGCTGGAGAAAGGCGGGATCACCGTCGCCCAAAATAGGGAGAGTTCCGTCGTCTTCGGCATGCCCGGGGAGGCCGTCCGCATCAATGCCGCGGAGCACATCCTCCCTCCCGAAGAGATCATTGCCCTGCTGATCAGACTGGTAAACGGACCGCGCTCAGCGCACAGCCCAACTACAGAGACAGGAAAGCCCCAATGAACCAGCATGCGGACACAAGAACAAGACCGGCAGGTATCCTGATAGTCGAAGACAGCCCGACCCAGGCGAAGAACCTGGAACTGATACTCGCCGAGCAGGGGTACCGGGTCTCCGTGGCTCGAAGCGGCGAGGAGGCCATGGCCCTGATCACCGCCGACAGGCCCGACCTCCTCATCAGCGACATCCTCATGCCCGAAATGGACGGCTTCGAGCTCTGCCGGCGGATCAGGGAGTCGGACGGCGCGAGAGATATCCCCATAATCCTCCTCACCCTGCTGAACGACCCCACGGACGTGCTGCGCAGTCTTGAGGCAGGAGCGGACTACTTCATCTCCAAGCCCTATAGCAATGAATTCCTCCTCTCCCGGGTAAGCCGGACCCTGCTCAACGGGAGAGACTGCCGGACCGGGCCGGACGACGGCAAGATGGAGGTCAATTATAACGACCGGAGTTACACGATAAGTGCCGGCAAGTCCGGGATTATCGAATTTCTCCTCGCTACCTATGAAACGGCCGTCGAAAAGAACCGGGAGCTGATGAGCACCCAGAAGGCACTCAGGGACCTCAATCAGCAACTGGAAAACCGGGTGAGCGAGCGGACCGCTGCTCTCATGGCGGAAACCGCGCAGCGTCTGCAGGCCATGGAGGACCTTCGCGAGAAGGACCGGCTGCTCATGCAGCAGAGCCGCCAGGCGGCCATGGGTGAGATGATCGGCAACATCGCCCACCAGTGGCGCCAGCCGCTCAATGGTTTGGGGCTCATGATCCAGACGTTGTCCATGAGCTATGAGACGGGTAATGTGAATCTGGAGTATCTTGAGTCCTTTGAAGAAAAAGCCATGCAGGTCATAGCCCACATGTCCCAAACCATTGACGATTTCAGGAACTATTTCAAACCGGACAAGGAGAAGATTCCATTCCACGTCAGCCGGGCCGTCTCGAAGACGGTCTCCATGATCGAGGACAGTTTCAGAAGCCTGCAGATCGCCATAGAGATCGATGCGGAAGATGATCCGGTTGTCAACGGTTATCCCAACGAATTTTCACAGGTCCTACTCAATGTCCTGTTAAATGCCAGGGATGCGTTTTCGGAGCGGGAAATCGGCAAGCAAAGGGTCGTCATTACAATGACCGCGGAAAACGGCAAGGCCGTGATAACGGTAACCGACAACGCCGGCGGCATCCCCGAAGACACCATCGACAGGATATTCGATCCGTATTTCACCACCAAGGGGCCGGACCATGGAACCGGCGTGGGGCTTTTCATGTCAAAGGGGATCATCGAGAAGAACATGGGGGGAAGGCTTACCGCGCGGAACACCGGCGATGGCGCCGAGTTCAGGATAGAGGTCTGACATGAACGTCATGAAGGCAGTCCGGGGACACGGAAGGGGATACACAAACTGAAAGGGGTTAGCCTCAATAACTAACCCCATTAATTTAAGCCGTTTCCGGATGGAAACTATTTCATCTGTTCTTCGCTCAGTTCCACGAACTCCCGACCGTCAGGGATACGCATAAACCGCTCCAGGGAACGGGAAATCTTCACCTGGCCCACCAAAGAACCGGAAGCCACGTACATGGCTACACCCTGCGACGTAGCTACCAGTGTTCCGGGACTTACAGCCGGCAACCTTTCAAGGTATCTCATTTGAGCTCCCTCCCTTCCTGTCAAGTTTTGGTGGTGCTTAAAGAACACTTATCCTCGCCATGACGACCTCTCAATGTCTATGAAGCAGCCTTCAAATATCCGGGATAGACCAGGAAGTGTATTGCCGAGGCTTCAACTGTGTCGAGTCTCCCGTCATTACATTCAATAATCGCAATGTTGTTACTGATATCATAGCGCTTTACTAAAACGATTTCTCCTGTGGTGAGCCAAATGGCACGCCGCATGGTAACACCTCCCTCCAGTCCTTTTGTCGACAGCTTGAAAGACCTGTTCTGTTACATGACGTACCGGTTCAACTTTGCTGACAAATCAAACTGGTTATTTGAATAGTCGCAATAAATATACCAATACCTTGTAGGCCTGTAACCAGCTTAATTTACTGATGTAATTATTATGTTTGTCATGTCCTGTAAAATTTAATACGACAGGTTGTAAATAACGTGTAACGTATGTGTAGCCGGAAGTTTACATAGTCGCAGCTGGTAATGGTTTGGATTAATGTGAAGAAGATTGGCCCATCGCGCCTCAAGGCGCTCCTACAGGTCAGGCGAATGCTTTGTCTAAGATTGGCGGTAATTAAAAAAATATTTACATTTTCTTGAATATAAATTGCTATATAATGAACAAATGAAAAAAACTACCCCGCAGAAAAACGGCAAAATCAAAACCAAAGAGCCAAAGCATACACCGGTAAAACGCCCGAAAAGCCTTCCTTTCCCCATAGCGGGCATCGGCGCTTCCGCCGGCGG
>DATEVI010000404.1:0-3780 GCA_035281865.1 Geobacteraceae bacterium
CCTGTCTTACCGGTGTCTGGGGAAGTCCCAGTTCTTTTATGGCCTTCGACGAATCAAAATACATGAACTTCCCGGCCATCTGTACACCGGCAAGCGGAATGAGCGGTTCTCTGCGGGTAAGCCGGGAAACGGCTTCATTGACATGGGCGGCAATCAGAATGGGTAAATAGGGAAGTCTCACTTTGGGCGCCGGTATGCGGGAAATCCCTTCGAGCATACCGAATATCTCCCTCAAAGTCATGTTTTGGTTGCCGAGGATGTACTTCTCGCCAACCTTTCCGCGCATGGCGGCGAGCACATGCCCTTTTGCGCAGTCTTCCACATCAATGAGATTGAGGCCGGTATCGAGATAGGCGGGCATTTTTTTGTTCAGAAAATCGACGATGATTTTTCCGGTGGGCGTTGGTTTTATATCGAGCTTTCCCACTGGTGTGGAAGGGTTCACGATTATCAGTGGAAGTCCCCTGGAGATGAAAGCCTCTGCTTCCCGCTCGGCCAGAAATTTACTTTTTTTGTAATGGCCCACCATGTCAGCAAAGGAGACAGGAGTCTTTTCATTGCCGGGAGTGCCGTTGCCTGGGTTCCCGAGGGTTCCGACGCTGCTTGTGTATACCACCTTGGAAAGTCCGCGTGTCAACGCGGCTTCCAGAATGTTGCGGGTGCCCTGGACATTGATCGCGTACATCACTTCCGGATTGCATGTCCAGAGGCGGTAATCGGCGGCGGCATGAAACAGTGTGTCACATCCGGCCAATCCTTTTTCAAGGGAATCCCTGTCACGGAGATCCCCCTCGAACAGTTCTATATCCAGACCGTCCAGGTTTCTGCGATCGGATCCGGGCCTCGCCAATGCCCTTATTTCACAGTTCTGGTCCAATAATTCCCTGACCAGACTTGCGCCGATGAAACCGGTCGCGCCGGTAACAAATACCTTTTTCATACTGCCTTCGTGGATTGTCATTTGGTGCGAATGATGGATTCCGAAGAATCTGCCGCTGATCTAAACAGACGGTGTCAGTTCGGGCTCTCAGTGAGAGAGCGGTATTTGCCGAGGGCCATGAGCGGGAAACAATTTCTGTAAATGTGATATTTGATCATGAAGTATTTGGGGAAGCCGGTTCCGGTAAACTCCTCTTCGTCCCAAGTGCCGTCAGGATTCTGGCTGGCCATGAGATATTTGATTCCGTCTTCGACCTGGCCGGACCTCTCCTCGCCTGCCGACATGAGGGCAAGAAGAGCCCAGCCGGTCTGCGAAGGTGTGCTTGCGCCAACTCCGGCCAACGACGGATCATGGTAGGATGAGCAGGATTCTCCCCATCCCCCGTCTGGATTCTGCTTCAATTTGAGCCAGTTGACGGCCTTCCGGATGTACGGCTGGGACATGTCTTCCCCGATAGCCATCAGGCCGCTCAAGACAGACCAAGTGCCGTAAATGTAATTGACTCCCCATCGACCCCACCATGGTCCTTCCGGTTCCTGGGTCTTCTTTATGAAATCTAGACCCCGTAATGCTGCGGAGTGACTTTTCGGGTACCCGAAAGTTCCCATCAATTCGAGCATCCTTCCGGTGAGATCCGCGGTCGGAGGATCGATCAGGGCTTCCAGATCGGCAAAAGGAATTTTGTTTAGAATATGCTTGGTGTTGTCTTTGTCAAAGGCGCCCCAACCTCCGTTTTTGCTCTGCATACCGAGGCACCAGTTTATGCCGCGCTCTATGGCTTTTTCCTTGGCACGGCAGTCATTCACCCGCACGTTCTTGATGGCCATCATGACGATTCCAGAATCATCCACGTCGGGGTACCAGTCATTGAGGAATTCAAAAGCCCATCCTCCCGGTTCGAGGTCCGGGCATTTGACTTTCCAATCTCCGGGTTTTCGCACTTCCCTGTCCAGCAGCCACTGGGTAGCTTTAGCCAAAGAAGGGTGATCCTCCGGTACGCCCGAATCTATCAGAGCCTTCAACGCCAGGGCGGTATCCCATATCGGGGAAACGCACGACTGGAGAACAAGACTGTTTTCATCCTCTACACAGAAATTGGCCAGCGCATCGAGACCCTTGACAACCGCCGGGTGGTCATTGGCAAAACCGAGGCAGTGCAGGGCGAGTATCGAATTGAGCATGGCAGGTTGAATCCCTCCCCAGTCACCCGACGGCTCCTGGTGGTCCAGAACCCATTTCTCCGCCACCGCAAGGGCTTTCTTCATGAAAGGTCTGACAGGGCTGCTCTCGTAGATCTTTAGAAGATGATCGACGCCTATGAAGAAATTCTTCCAGGTCAGAATACCTTCTTCCTTGGTAAAGGTATAGTCGATGGGCCGGGGTGGGCGCACATACAGTTCCTGTACCCGTGCATATGGCGGCAATTTGCGGACGGGCCTTTCCGCCATGACAATGGAGAGAGGTATGATAGTGGCCCTTGACCAACTGGAAAATTCGTACATGTTGAAATATGCCCAGGAGGGAACGAGGGAAAGTTCTATCGGCATGGACGGCACGCCGAACCATGCGAACTCACCGAAGAGCGCGAGAAAAATTTTCGTAAAGACGCGGCATTTTATGATCCCGCCGTTTTCAAGAATGAATGCCCTCGCCTTGGCCATTGCGGGGTGATCGGCATCATAGCCGGCAAGTTTCAGCGCAAAATAGGCTTCTACCGTGGTTGAAAGATCTCCGGGACCTCCGAAATAGATGGTCCAGTATCCTTCCACGGTCTGCTTGCCGAGTAAATAGTTCGCCATTTTCCTTTCCCGTTCTTTGTCGACCATTCCGAGAAAGTGGAAAAGCATTACGTATTCGGCTGTTATCGTGACGTTTGATTCGAGCTCGGCCCACCAGTAACCCGCCGGCAGTTGTTCCCTGAAAAAGAATTCACAACTCCGGTGTATCGCAATATCCAATGGACTGTTTTGTTCTATGTTTTTCTTCTTCCAGATTGAGGAAGGGAGATGATGTATCTTGGCGCCCGTTTTAAAAGATGTGGTTTCGGTTTCTTCCCTTGGCGCACAGTTGAATGATGTCAATGCATTTGATATTGGGTGCTTGCAGCTTTTCATTACATATGGCTCCTGGTCCGATCCATGAATATTTTCACCCGAGGCCATGGGATAGCGAGGGAGTAAGTATTGAGTTACTACCACATTTTTTAGAAAAGGTACACTCTTTTCATAATCAATAAATACGCTGCTTTCCCTGTGGTTCAACGTTTCGCAAAAAGGTTGCATATGCGTGGGACTCCAATTGCACACGACCAGCTTGCGCAAGAATCCCGTGACCCGGGGAGGCCTCCCCTCTTGGTAGGGTTGGGTAGAAACGGGGAGATCGGTTGATGTGGCAAGGCAGAAACGGTTCCGGTGTGTATTTATGTTAAACGAGCAGGGTCGGAACGGGCGCTTTCCTCCAAGAGCCATGCATGTTGATTTCATGGCAGGGCTATGGTACTGTCATCCCTTATTTATTCACGACTGCAGGCGTCTGCGCCAGGTTTGATGCAATGCAAAAACGGCGGTCAGGTGATGAAAGCATGGGGGGACGCATTTGCAAATGCGCCCCCCCTTTGACGCAGGCAGATGCTGCGCCAATGCATGAAGCGCTCCTGTATAAAGCATCCGTGGAAAGAAGGTAACATGCACAGCAGACCAAACATTAAAGGGTTATTTGGGTTTATCTCCCGAAATGCAAGCTCAATTCTCATAGTCTCGCTTCTTTTGTCGCTCCTGTCGCTGCTTTATACGTGGCAGAAAATGGAGTTCCTGACCGGAAGAGACGACCTCATGCCGAAA
>DATEVI010000405.1:0-4660 GCA_035281865.1 Geobacteraceae bacterium
GTGTGTGTTTGCCGGTTCGGTGAACTGTCGCAAAAACACTTACCCGCAAGCCTCGCCTTCGATCAATAACGTTTCAAATCTCACCCGCATTCGCCGAGACCCGCGGCTGGCTCCGCTCAAAAAAGATACACGGCGCCGGCACGACCGGGTTTCACCAGATCGCCCAGGGCGCCTATCATCGTTTGCACCACCCGGTCGCCCGTGCAGTGGCAAGGCACAATCAACTCCGGAGAAAGGAAACGGAGCGATTCGAGAGTCCGTTCGATGCGCGGGGAATCAGCATGAAGCAGGTGGAACCCGCCGATGACCGCACGAATTCCGGAAGCGCCGTCAAGACTGCAAACGTGACGCAGTGTGTTTACCACGCCGGAGTGGCAGCATCCGACGCAAACAATCGGCCCTTTCGGAGTACGTATCCAGAGAGCCATGTCGTCCTCGACCGGGTCGGGACGATTTCCCCCGGGATCGAGAAAAAACCGTTCTCCCGTATCCTCGTAATCGGTTTTGCGTGGTATGGGGCCGGTCAAGCCTATGCCGGGAGAAAGGAACACCGTCTTACTGACCCAGTGAAGTCTGCTTGAAGGAAACCGGTCGACAGTTCTCAGTGCATCTTTGGGCATGCCGAGATTTTTGGGCTTCCCGTCCCTGATGCTATATCTGGGGAGAACAGCCGCCGGGTGGCAATAAAGGTCAATCTTCGGGGCACAATGGTAAACACGGGAGATTCCGCCTGTGTGATCATAATGTCCATGGCTGAGGACAAGCGTGTCGATTCTTCCCAAATCGACCCCAAGTTTTTCGGCATTCGGAGACAGGGCTCCGCCTTGCCCGGTATCAAACAAGATCCTCCGGTTGTCCGCCTCGATCAACAGAGACAGACCGTGTTCAGTCGCCATACCGTCACCGGCAAGGTTGTCGACCAGAATGGTAATTTTTATATCGTCGGACACTGTACGCCTCCTCTGCCCGGCAAATTCGGGATCGGCACGCTCAAGATGCATTCTCCGTATGTTCCCGTTCCGTGAGCACTTTCGCGGCAAGCTCGACACATCGGTCACAGTTTAGCTTCTTCAACCGGCGGATCTCGCGACAGTGTTCGGAACCTGCCTTTTCTACAAATTCCCTCCGCAGGAATTCTTTCGTTTCTTTTTTCCGGGATAGCCGCAAAGCCGCATGAAGGGCCCCGCACACCCCGCCTTCGGCCCTTCCCCCGTGACCCCATCTTACCTGCTCAAAAATATCCATGCCCTTAGCCTCCCTTCCAATATCGATTTTTTACCGGGCGGCGGTTAACACCGTCTCGAAATCAAGGAACCGCTTCATGAGCATGGTGCCGCCGCCTTCCGAAACGACACGCAGCACGCCGTCCGTGTCCCGTACCCGCGACCCGGCGACGTGGGTGATTTTCTTGCCCTGGAAGATGTCTCCGCACAGGGGCGAAGAGGGTCCCAGCAGCACGGCCGCGCGAGGTTCTCCCAATCCGGCGATTATCTCCTCAAAGGTTCCATTGATAAGCGAAGTGCCGGTAATGACGGCCACGGTGCAGCCGGCCAGGGCTTCGCCCGCTTTTTCAGGGGGAAGAGTATCGCCATGGTGGGAATTCAGCTCCAGGATGTCGAGCCGACAGCCGATTTTCCGCAGTTGCGCAATTACCGGGCCAAAATACCCGACCATGACCACCCGGTCATCGGGGGTAACATTGAGCGTCGAGATTACTTCCTTCCGCAACGTCGGGGAAGGCGGCAGAGCGGCAAGCAAGGCATTTGCCGCAGCCAGGCCGACGGTCCGTGCCAGGGCGGATTTTTCATCAGCGAGCATGGTCAACAGTTCTTTCACGGGCCGACCGACCAGGGTCCCTGCGTTCTCGAAATGGGTGCAGCACGGCGCCGACGAATTGGAGGTCCATGCCACCCCGGCATGACCGCTGTCAACCTTTACTGCGGTGTATCCCAGTCCGATGCGCACATCGCTGATTGTTGCGTGCTCCCCGTGTGGCATCAAGAAATCGATCAGGCGTTTTTGAACGGTCAACATCGTTTTTCCCTCCTTTGGAAAAAATCCTTGAAAAGCTGTTGTCGGATTTTCAGCGCTGTTATCAAATTGTCGCACAAAAGAATGGCGTCGGAAAGTCCGGAGCCACACTTTTTCGATATTCCCTCGATCAGTGATCACAGACATCGGCGCCGGTGACCAGGTTTCCGGCGAGGAAATCCCGGACAACGGACTCCGGTTCCGCGGAGGGTGCCCCGGTAATGACATTCACCCCGGCCTGAATGAAGAGCTGTTGGGCGCGCATCCCCATCCCCCCCGCTATGACCAGGTTGACGCCCCTTTCGTGAAGCCAGCGGGGAAGCAGGCCCGGCTCATGGGGTGGGGGATCGAGCGCCGTCACCCCCACTATGGCCTTCGTATCCGGATCCACATCCAGCAACACAAATTTCTCGCAGTGTCCGAAGTGCATTGACAGCACTCCCTCGCATACAGGTATCGCAACTCTCATGATTAACAATTCTCCTTTCCTTTTAGTTTTTCCCACACATGTCTGATATCCCCGGCCGAAGGCGCTTCGGTCTCCACCACCGCCAGTTCCCGCAGCTGGGCTGCCGTCACGGCGCTGTCGTAGCGTATCCGTCCCACCACACGGGCTCCCGCTTCCAGCGCCTTTCTTTCTATCACCTCCGTCATTCCGGGATTGATATCCCACTTGTTGACACAGACTGCCGTCGGCACTGAAAAGTGTCGCGTCAGAGCAATGAGCCGTTCGAGGTCATGTTCGCCCGATACCGTCGGTTCGGTGACCGCAAGTACCAGGGAAGCACCTGTTACCGACGAGATCACCGGACAGCCGATGCCGGGCGGGCCGTCCACGATGATCAGCCCGTTGCCGTGCTCCTCCGCTATTCGACGGGCCTCACGACGGACGGTGGAAACCAGCTTGCCCGAATTCTCCGCCGCCACGCCGAGCCGGGCATGGACCATGGAACCGCAGCGCGTCTCCGACACCATCCACTCACCGCAAACCCTCTCGGGGAAATCAATGGCGTGGGCCGGGCAGAAACATACACACACTCCGCATCCTTCGCAGGAAACGGGGTCTATTGAGAAGACCGGTACGCCGGTTCCATCTCCACTCGTTCTGACGGCATCGAACCGGCAATTCTTCATGCACTCGCCGCAGCCCAAGCAGTTCTCCACACGTATGACGGCCTCATGGCCACTCTTGAATTCGTGCCGGTAGCGAACCTGCGGCACAAGTATCAGATGCAGATCGGCGGCATCCACGTCGCAATCGGCGATGACCGCATGCCCGGCTAAAACGGCGAATGAAGCAGTCAGACTGGTCTTTCCGGTCCCGCCTTTGCCGCTGACAACAACGAGTTCCTTAATTTTCGTCCCGGACATTGTTCACTCCCCTCCCGTTACTCCAGAATTCCTTGATATTCCACAAAAGAGTCGCGAAACGGGAGCGGTACTCCGGCAATGCGTCGACAACCAATTCCCCTCGCGAATAGGCCTCGGCAATACGCCTGTCATCCGGAATTTCGAGAAGAACCGGAATTTTTCTCTCGCCGCAGAACATGTGCACCCGATCATCACCAATCCCGACACGGTTGATTACCACCCCGAAGGGGATGCCCAGTTCCTTAACCATATCCACGGCTAGTTTCAGGTCGTGCAGGCCGAATGGGGTCGGTTCCGTCACCAGTGCTACAAGATCGGAGCCCCGAATCGCGGCTATCACCGGACAGGAAGTGCCCGGCGGAGCATCCAGAATTGCGGGAAGCCCGCCCTGAAGGCGCGACTTGACGGAGCGGATGAGGGGAGGCGCCAAGGCTACGCCCACATCTAGCCTCCCCTGGATGAGGGTTACATTGTCCGTTTCCAGCGTCTCGATGACACCGATACGCCGGCCTTCTTCCCTGATGGCCCCGGCGGGGCACACCTTGGCGCACCCGCCGCAGCCGTGACAGAGCTCCGGGAAGACAAGGGTTGTCGTACCAAGCGATACGATGGCGTGATACTGGCAGAATCCGCCGCACTTTCCACAGGCGTTGCAGCGGGATTCATCCACCATGGGTACCGGAATTGACGAAACTTCCCGTTCAAGCAGTGTCCCCTTGAGGAATAGGTGGCTGTTGGGCTCCTCCACGTCACAGTCGAGAATTTGCACGCGGGAACCATAGACCCGTGCCATGTTTACCGATACCGTTGTCTTGCCGGTTCCGCCTTTTCCGGATGCCACGGCTATGATCATACCCAATGCCCCTCTACATCAGCAGAATCCATCGCTTGCAGCCGGCCAGCCTTGAAGGCCTCCAGTGCCGACGCTACAGTCGGCTCTCCGCAGCTGTATATGGTTATCCCCGCCGCGCATAAGGCGCGAAATGCCTTCGGGCCGCAATGACCCGTCACGATACCGCCGACTCCGGTACGGACGACCGTCTCCGCCGCCTGAATGCCGGCGCCCTGCGCGGCGTTAACGCTCCGCCGGTTATCGACCACCTCGTAGTAATCCTTTTCCAGGTCATAGACGAGAAATCTTTGAGCCCTGCCGAAACGGCCGTCAAGCGGAGAGTCCAGTGTCTCTCCCGATGTCGTAAAGGCTATTTTCACGTGTCGTCTCCTTGTATGGTTTGCGGTCTTCATTGATGGCGTAGGG
>DATEVI010000406.1:0-2920 GCA_035281865.1 Geobacteraceae bacterium
TTTCGCCTGGGCAGGGTCATCGGCGCCAAAGGTCCCGGCCTTATTATTCTTATCCCCGTTGTGGACAGAATGGTGCGCGTGGATATGCGGACGATCACTATGGATGTGCCGCCGCAGGACGTCATTACCCGCGACAATGTATCCATAAAGGTCAATGCGGTTGTTTATTTCCGGGTTCTTGACGCCAATGCCGCGGTCATCAAGGTGGAGAACTATCTGTACGCGACCTCCCAGCTTGCCCAGACGACGCTGAGAAGCGTCTGCGGTCAGGTAGAGCTGGATGAAATCCTGTCGGAACGGGAAAAGATCAATGTGAACCTCCAGGAGATACTTGATCGCAGCACCGATGCCTGGGGGATCAAGGTATCGCACGTGGAGGTAAAACAGATCGACCTGCCGGAAGAAATGAAACGTGCCATAGCCAAGCAGGCGGAGGCGGAACGGGAGAGAAGAGCGAAGGTGATTGCCGCCGAGGGCGAATTTCAGGCTGCCCAGAAGCTGATCGAGGCTGCCGCCCTGATGGCGACCCAGCCCATATCACTGCAACTTCGGTATCTCCAGACACTGGCGCAGGTAGCGGCGGAAAACAATTCCACCACCCTCTTCCCGATACCCATTGATTTGTTAACGCCTTTTCTGAAGATGGCGCAAAAATGATGATGGAAGAAAAAGCACCGATCCGGTTTCCCTCTGCGAAGGCGCCCGGTTTTGACTCCTTTCAGGGGGAAAGGATTTTAATCGTTTGTGATTTTGACGGAACCGCCTGCAACGTGGACATGGGGAATAAAATACTCTGTCGTTTTGCCGGCGAGGGCTGGAAGGATATAGACCGCGCCTATTGCACCGATGCTATCGGATCCCGCCTTGCCTATACGATGGTTGCCTCTCTTCTCCGGGGAAGCAAGGGGCAGATGGTGGAATATGCCCAAAGCAATGCGGCGCTTGACCCTTACTTTGCCGATTTTTACCGGTTCTGTATTCAGTATGGCTACGATCTCAAAATCGTTTCCGATGGCCTCGATTTTTATATCGAGACCATTTTAAGCAAGCACGGCCTTGCCGACATCGAATATTTTTCCAATACAACCACGTTCGGAAACGACGATGGCTTATCAATCAATTTTCCCCACGTCAACGACCTCTGCGGCAAGTGCGGCACCTGTAAGAGCGCCATTCTTAAGGAGTTCTATCCGCTCTATGACAGGATCATCTACGTAGGAGACAGCTATTCCGACGTTTGCCCTTCCAGGTCAGCCGATCTTGTCTTCGCAAAGCATATCCTTTACGAAAAGTGCCGGCAAAACGGCACAGACTGCATCTATTACGAAAACTTCCGCGACATCATGGATTACCTCGTAAATAATATTCCAGCGCCGACGCCCCTTGCCTGAAGGGGGTGCGCATAAAACAGGGGGCGTTAACGTTGAGGGAGGCGATGTGATACAGTCAGCCGGCCTGCAGGAACGATATGTTGTTCTTGACGTGGAAACGACCGGCCTGTCACCCTGGAGGGGCGACAGGGTCATTGAGATCGGCGCAGTTGCCTTGGAAGGCGGTTCCGTGATGGCGGAATTCAGCACCCTGATTCAAGCGCCCGTAGAAATTCCCTTTTACGCGTCCCAGATTAACGGCATTACCGATGAGATGCTGATCGGGCAGCCGACGCCGGAAGAAGTCTTCCCGGCCTTTGACGCCTTCATCCGTGACAGCATCCTCGTGGCGCACAACGCCCGGTTCGATCTCGGTTTTCTCCGCCGTGAGTACGAACTGCTGGGGATTAAATTGCGCCACCGGCACATCTGCACCCTCGAAATGAGCCGGAGCCGCCTCCCGCACCTGAGGAATCACAAATTAGAGACCGTCTACCGTTACCTCATCAACGATGCCGGAAGCAAACGCACCGCGCCCTCGACGACGCTCGCATGGTGGCAAGAATCTGGCTGGCGATGGATGGTTGTCCATAAAATCGGAAGAAACGGGGACAGGGCTTGATACAAACTTACGCACATGCTTAGCTTGTCGAAGCAAGGAATTCCTATCGTCCCTAAAAGTAAAGAATATGTATAAAACGGTTGTAGTATTGACTTAATTTGATATAATACAGTTAATACAATAACTAAATTGGAGAATATATGTACATCCGTCAGAAACAACTCGACAACCTTCGCCGACTGATCAGTCCGGGAAAAGTTGTGGTTTTGTACGGCGCCCGCCGGACAGGGAAAACGACGCTGGTGCAGGAATTCCTCAAGGAGGTTCAGGAGGAGCATCGGCTGGTCGTCAGTGGAGAGGACATTACGGTTCATGATTTCTTGGCCAGCCGTTCCATAGAGAAGCTAAGAGCGTTTGTCGGTTCCAGCCGCCTCCTGGTGATTGACGAAGCCCAGCGCATCACCGACATCGGCCTTAACCTCAAGCTTATTGTCGATCACATAGAAGGCGTCCGGGTCATTGCCACGGGCTCGTCCTCTTTCGATCTCGCGCGGAATATCGGCGAGCCTCTCACGGGCAGGAAGTACACCCTGCGGCTCTTTCCTCTCGCCCAGCTTGAAATCGGCGTAAACGAAAACCCGGCCCAGACGACCGCAAATCTGGAAAGCCGTTTGGTTTACGGTTCCTATCCCGAGATTGTCTTAATGACCGATAATCGCCGCCGCGAGCAGTACCTGCAGGAGATCGTTGCTTCCTACTTGTACAAGGATGTCCTGGAACTGGACGGTGTCCGTCACTCCGCGAAGATCGGGCGGCTCTTGCAGTTGATTGCCTTCCAGATCGGCAGGGAAGTATCCTATGCCGAATTGGCCGTAAACCTTGGCATGAGCAAGAACACCGCCGAGCGTTACCTCGACCTTCTGGAAAAGGCCTTTGTAGTCGTCCGGCTGCAGGGATTCAGCCGCAACCTGCGCAAGGAGATTACCAA
>DATEVI010000407.1:0-3429 GCA_035281865.1 Geobacteraceae bacterium
TTGTATATCTTCGTCATTGGGATACGAGATGTGAAGGGAGCGATAAAAGCGACTGCCCGGATTGCGCCAATCTATGGTGTAGCAACCCTCCGGAGTCTTGCGGTCACCTTCCCTGGTCTTTTTCCCCACCGGTTTTCGGCCGAGCGCGATGCGGTAAGTCTTTATCGGCCGACCGTCGCGGAGCAAAGTCAGTCGGCGAGCGCCTTTCCTTATCAAAACTTCGTCGGCGGTATCGGCTGTGAGATCGGGCGCGGCGGGGGGGAGCGCAACCAGTTCCCGCAGCACATGTTCATCGTTAAGGTATTGCAGATGCGGGTTGCTCTGACGGGGCAGCAATAATAATGCACTTCCAGTTGCCACGGCAATAAACACGAGACTTGTTTTCTTCATTTTCACTCCGTCGCCGGTCCGGACCTTTGCGATTCGAATGGAAAAGGGCTGTCCGGGACCCGCCCTTCGATCATGCAATAAAAAAGACTTTATGAAGCGGACTTATTTCTCTTTCGGCCTCAATTACCGGGCTAAGCATGAAATCATTGGCCGGCCATGACCCCATATGATTGCAACACCTCGATGAGACCGTGAAAGATGAGCCCCATGCCCATGGCGGAAACGAAAAAGCCCACCAGGCGGGTTGCTGCATCGACCCCTTTGCTGCCGATCCGCCCCAGGACCCTCCTGGCGTAGGCAAGGGCGAGGTAAGTGACGAGCATGGTGGCGACAATGGCCGTCAGAATGGCTGCCATATGCCCGAGATTGGCTATGGGGTTCTTCACCATGGCCGACATGCCGAGGACCGTGGCGAGGGCTCCCGGTCCGAACATGAGCGGCATGGCAAGCGGCACGAATGCGACGTCTCCCGCTCGCAGGGTCGGGTCGTCGCCGGGACCGACGAGCACCCCCCCGGAGGATGACGGCATGAACATATCGAAGCCGATGCGTACCAGAATGATCCCTCCGACGATCCGGACCATGCTGAGCGGGACGCCGAAGATTTTGAGCACCAGCGTGCCGAACACCATGAAGAACAACATCAGGACCGTTGCGTAGATACACGATCGCCTGGCCACTAGGCGATGCTCTGCATCGTCTTTTCCATCCAGCAGTTTAAGGAAGACGGGGAGGGCCTCCAACGGATTGATCATAGCCAAAAGAGTGGTGAAGGTGACAATGAACAGAGTCGATATTTGTTCCATGCGAGTCCCCCTCCGGTAAGCGCGGTTTCCGTCAGAAAAGGCGTTGCCGGGATAGTGCCGTTATTGCAACGGTCATGTTCCCCTACATGGCTGCATCCTGGTTGGCACAGTTTTCAGAAGTCTATCACGGGAGACGGTTGCCGTAAAGATTGATGAAAGGCACATTTATCATAAGCTTCCAGGCTACCGGACTATAAAATATGACAGTCCGACTATGACGAGTTTTTCAGGGATTTGTCCACCCGTGTCAGTATGTCTCGTTCCCTGTCACGTTTTCCGACCGCATCCTGATAATCTTTCCGGCTTGCAAAAGCATGTCGCTCCTCAAACCAAGAGCTTCCTTGAGAGCCAGGTCCCTGTCCCATGGGTTGATGATCCTGGAGACGGAGAATATCCGCAGGGGCGAGAGGCGGAACGGAAACGCAAATGGGGAGACGATGCACGTGTTCACGAGAGGCATGTCCGTTCCGTAGAGCAGGCGGCCGTTCAGCTCCCGGCAACGCAACAGTCGCCTCAGCTGGCCTGGCCGGTTGATCTGGGTGAGGGCCGAGATATCGGCATGGAGATTGGGATATTCGCGGACCAGGCGAAGAAAACGATGATGGTTGGCCTCACCCTTGTTGCGGCCGTTGCCGGCCCCATGGGCGGCGATCACCGTCACCCCGAGGGAAAGCGGCAACCGGAGCCGCTCCGGGTCGGCGAGTTCGTTACATGCCCGGGTAAATGAGCGTTCGCTTCCGGTGTGGCTCAGCAACGGCAGGCCGAGTTCCTTCAGCCGCAGATAAAAAGGGACAAGCCTCCGGTCTGCCGGATCGATGTGCTGAATGGAAGGGAGCCACTTGAGCAGCACGGCGCCGTCGTCGGCAGCCTGTTCCAGTCGCCGCAGGGCGTCCCGGCGATACGGGTTGATGCTTGCTCCGAAGAGGAGATTGGAATGGCGGCGAACTTCGGCAGCCACGAATTCGTTGGGGATATAGACTTCCGTTCCGGCTTCATCCAACTCGCCGTTACTGCCCGCCACTCCGTCCATGGCCAGGATTACCGCCGCCGAGACTCGTCTCGACTGACCCAAGCTCTCGGAGAGACGTCGCATGATCAGACCGTCACCTTCTTCCAGCAATTCCCTTTCTGTAACCCCGAATGCCTTGAGGTAGAAGCGGTACCTGAAGCTCTGACGCAGAGCCTGAGAGACGAAACAACCGCTTCCCCCGGCACCGATCCCGGCCGTGTGACAATGGATATCGATCATACCTTTCCTGTGTTCAATGTTATTACTTCTAATTCTTTTTCCGTCCGGAAAGCACCTGCCAGGAGTTGTGTTGGCTCTTTGCCGGAACAAAAAGTGTTATACGGCGCCGAATCAGCTCGGATTGGCTCAAAGACGTCAAATGAGATTTCTTATATACTTTCAGTCCGATGCAAGTCAATCCAATAAAGCTGTTGCCAATGATAGGGCCAAAGGTAGAATTAAAATGACTATTCAGGTTGATAGGCTAAAGGTTGAAGGCTGTGAGGATTGAATCATGCCTGGGAGCGGATAGATGAAAACGTTGGCGGTAATCCTCATTTTACTCCTTACGGGGTGCGCTGTGCACAAGCCCGTACCGCTTGAAGAAATGGTAATCAGCAGGGTAGCGGAATTGCCGGAAATGTCAGAGGGGGCTATCTTCAACAAATCCAGAGTGTGGATAGAGCGGCATCTTTATTCGAAGAGAAATATAATTGACTTTGCGGACAGGGAAGCCGGCGTCATTGTCGCCAACGGGTACATCGATTATCCCGCTGCGGGGAAGATCGAGGCGATAGAGAAGGTTCAATACACGATATCCTTCACCATGAGAGAAGAGATAAAGGATTCCGGGGTGACGATTACCTTCACCAATCTTCTTCTGGACGTTCCCCCCAGATATTATCGCAGCTCCAGATTCTGGCCCATGGAACAGTATATCCCCGGTTATTCGGTGCCCATTACGGAAAGGTCCAATTTTGAGGCTGCCCGAAGGGGATTGCCGGGGATTGTCGACGGGCTGGTTGAATACCTCAAGCAGAATCGGAGCGAGTGAAGTTTTCCGGAGTTTGCAATTCAACACGCGAAGGAGAAGCATCATGAGTGAACTGGCGAAGATGGAATGTGTCCCCTGCAAGGGAGGCGTACCGCCGCTGAAGGGGAAGGAACTGACGGACCTGCTGGGAAAGCTTGGAGGAGGCTGGCAGGTGGTGGACGAGCACCATC
>DATEVI010000408.1:0-17661 GCA_035281865.1 Geobacteraceae bacterium
TTCAGCAACGAAATCGCGGAAATATCCGGGGAGAAGATTGCCGGAGAATCCGCGGAGGTTTTCAATGCCGGAGGAGAATATATCGGAACCGGCTACTACAACCCTCGATCTCTCATAGCCGTGCGGCTGCTCTCAAGGAACAGGGAAGACATCGACTCGGCATCTTTTTATCGGCAAAGAATCCTCAAAGCGGTAGACCTCCGGAGCAGCCTGTACCCGAAGTGGAAAACCTTCAGGGCAGTCTACGGAGAAAGTGACTTTCTGCCGGGATTAGTTGTCGACAGGTACGGCGATTACCTGTCCGTGCAATTCCTGACCTGTGGCATCGAGCACAGAAAAGACCTGATTATTGGAACGCTGATCGACATCTTTGCGCCGAAAGGCATCGCGGGCCGCAATGACGTCGCTGTGAGAAGTCTGGAGGGGCTCGAAGAAAAGGTAGAGATACTGTACGGAGAGATTCCTGAAAAGATAGAGATCGACGAGCACGGGCTCAGCTTTATCGTGAACATCCTCAGTGGCCAGAAAACGGGGCATTTTCTCGACCAGAAAGAAAATCATCAAATACTGCAGAGGATTTGCGTGGGGAAAAAGGTTCTCGATTGCTTCTGCTATTCCGGCAGTTGGGGAATACACGCCGCGTCCTATGGCGCGGATTCCGTTACCTGCATTGACAGTTCGGAAAAGGCTGTTTCACTTGGAAAGGAGAACGCGAAACGCAACCGTCTCTCGCACCTCATACAATTCGAAACGGCCGATGTCTTTGAAAAATTGCGAACACTGAAAAGCGAAGGGAAGTATTTTGACGTCATCGTTCTGGATCCACCCGCATTCATCAAAAGCAGAAAATTGATCAGAGAGGGCACCAAGGGGTACCTGACCATCAATCGAAGGGCCATGGAACTGTTGCGGGAAGGGGGCTACCTTGTCACCTGTTCCTGCTCTCACCACATGGAGAGGGAAGCGTTTCGCGAGATGCTGAGCAAAGCGGCATTGCAGACGGGACGCGAAATGCGTTTGATCGAGACCCGCTTGCAGGCGCCGGACCATCCGATCCTCCTCAATGTGCCTGAAACCGAATACCTCAAGTGCTTCGTCCTCCAGGCAACGGATTGACCGGGGCAACCTGGCGGATAAGCGTCCCACGCGGGTGATCAGTTCTCATTTGCCCGACTTTTGCTCGGCATCAGATTGCGTGCCTAAATTCCGTTACCGTGGGAAAATCAGCGGCAAGTATTTTCACTAATATTCATAAATATTCAATACGTGCAGACAAAATCGGGTTCACCGTCCGGTAAGATGCTAAAACCGCATAACTATCTGATTTATTATGTTTCTATCCGTGCTTATTCGTGGTCATTCGTGGCAAAATGCCGTTTGTGGCATGAAAGAACCGTAAGGCTATACCATTCAAAAATGGTTGATTAGCAGAAATTTCTTTGCTATCTTTTGTCGCTCCGCACGCCGTATACAAAGTATACGATAGTTTTCAGTGCGCATTCCTATAAATTAATTTGAGGGGACTCGGCAATGCATTGGTTTCAGACCTCGCTGGGAAAGAAATACATCATGGCGGTGACCGGCCTCGGCATGGTCGGTTATGTCGTCATCCACATGATCGGCAATCTGTCCATATACGCCGGACCGGGCGCAATCAACGAGTATGCGGAAATACTACACGAAATGGCTCCTTTGCTATGGGGTTTTCGCCTTGTTCTGCTTACCCTGTTTTTTGCCCATATCTGCACGGGCGTCATGCTTTATCTGGAAAACCGGCGGGCGCGCCCTGTCGGGTATGCTCGCAAAGCAAACGTCAAAACGTCTTTCCCCGCGGAAACGATGATCTGGTCGGGTCTGCTCCTCGCGGCGTTCGTGGTCTACCATATTCTCCATTTCACCCTTCGCATCACCAACCCTGACATCTCCAACCTGATCGATGCCTCCGGACGGCAGGATGTGTTTGCAATGGTGGCCCTGAGCTTTACCAGGGTTTCCATTTCCCTTATATACATTGCCGCGATGGTTATCCTGCTATTGCATCTATACCACGGTATCCAGAGTCTCTTTCAGTCACTGGGGGCAAACACCGAAAAGGCCCTGCCGTTCCTGGAAAAAGGCGGACGGGCAGTTGCCTTCGTATTGCTGCTGGGTTTCGCATCCATACCCATCACCTTTCTCTTCGTAATACTGAACATTTAGGGGGCATCAACGTGATACTTGATGGAAAGGTTCCATTCGGACCGCTTGCAGAAAAATGGGAAAATCACTGCCGCAACATTAAGCTGGTAAATCCCGCCAACAAGCGGAAATTCAACATAATCGTAGTCGGCACAGGTCTTGCCGGGGCATCAGCTGCCGCCACCATGGCGGAACTTGGTTACAACATCGAGGCCTTCTGTTACCAGGACAGCGCACGTCGGGCTCACAGCATTGCTGCCCAGGGCGGTATAAATGCCGCAAAAAATTACCCCAACGACGGCGACAGCATCCATCGTCTCTTCCACGATACTATCAAGGGGGGGGATTTCCGGGCCAGAGAGGCAAACGTATACCGCCTCGCCCAGATCAGCAACCATATCATCGATCAGTGCGTTGCCCAGGGAGTCCCGTTCGCCCGCGAGTACAGCGGCTATCTGGCCAACCGCTCCTTCGGCGGGGCACAGGTTTCCCGCACTTTCTATGCGCGGGGACAGACCGGGCAACAGCTTCTTCTCGGCGCCTACCAGGCCCTGTCCAGACAGGTAAACCTGGGAAACGTAAAGCTTCATCAGCGTTCCGAGATGCTCGACCTGGTACTCATCGAGGGGGAGGCAAAAGGCATTGTCGTGCGCGACATGGTAACCGGCGAAATCCGATCCCATGCGGCAGATGCGGTAATTCTGGCCACGGGGGGTTACAGTAACGTTTTTTATCTCTCCACCAATGCCATGGGATGCAACGTAACCGCCAACTGGCGGGCATTCCGCAAAGGGGCGTATTTCGCCAATCCCTGCTTCACCCAGATTCACCCCACCTGCATCCCGGTGAGCGGCCATTACCAGTCAAAGTTGACCCTCATGTCCGAGTCGCTTCGAAATGACGGACGCGTCTGGGTACCCATAAAAGGGGGAGACACAAGGCCCCCCGAATCGATACCGGAGGAGGAAAGAGACTATTTCCTGGAGCGCAAGTACCCGAGCTTTGGCAACCTCGCTCCCCGCGATATCGCCTCTCGGGCTGCAAAAGAGGCATGTGACGCAGGGAAAGGCGTCGGCGCCACCGGCCAGGCGGTATACCTGGATTTTGCCGACGCCATCAAACGCCTGGGTGAGGACGTCATCCGGGAGCGCTACGGCAACCTGTTCGAGATGTATGAAAAGATCACCGGGGAGAACGCATACCGCACCCCGATGCGCATCTACCCTGCCCCGCACTACGCCATGGGCGGATTGTGGGTGGACTACAACCTGATGAGCAACATCCCGGGACTTTTTGTCCTTGGTGAGGCAAACTTCTCCGATCACGGCGCCAATCGCCTCGGGGCCAGCGCCCTGATGCAGGGCCTCGCCGACGGCTACTTCATCATTCCGTACACAATTTCCGATTACCTCGCCCGCATCACCCCCGGGCAGGTCGCAACGTCCCATGACGCATTCCGCGAAGCCTTCGAAGGCGTCGAGGACCGTACCAGGAAACTTCTCTCGATCAAGGGGAAGAAGACCGTACACGATCTTTACAGCAGGCTCGGCGCCATCATGTGGGAGTACTGCGGCATGTCGAGATCGGAAAAGGGGTTGCTCAAGGCCCTTGAACTGATACCCGCCCTTCGCGCGGAATTCTGGCAGGATGTGAACGTGCCCGGCAGCTCCACGGACTTGAACCAGTCACTGGAAAAGGCGGGCAGATTAGCCGATTTCATCGAATTTGCCGATCTTCTCTGCAATGACGCGCTGCACCGTAATGAATCGTGCGGAGGCCATTTCCGCGAAGAGTTCCAGACAGCCGAAGGTGAGGCGAAACGCGACGACCAGAATTATTCCTACGTTGCGGCATGGGAATTCAAGGGAGATGGGATGAAATACGAACTGCACAAGGAACCGCTTGAGTATGAATACCTCAAGCAAGAGGTAAGGAGCTACAAGTAATGAACCTGACACTGTTTGTCTGGAGACAGAAAACCGGCAATGACAAGGGCAAGCTGTGCCGCTACGAAGCAAAAGACATTTCCCCGGATATGTCGTTTATGGAAATGCTCGACGTTGTAAATGAAGACCTGACCAAAAACGGCGAAGAACCTATAGCCTTTGACCACGACTGCCGCGAAGGAATCTGCGGGACCTGTTCGCAGGTGATTAACGGTACCGCGCACGGCCCCGAAGTCGCGACCACGGTCTGTCAGCTTCACATGAGACACTTCAGGGACGGCGACGCTATTTATGTTGAGCCCTGGCGGTCGCGCGCCTTTCCAGTCCTCAAGGACCTTGTCGTCGACCGAAGCGCCTTCGACAGGATCATCCAGGCCGGCGGGTACGTTTCCGTCAGCACCGGCGGGGTTCCCGACGCAAATTCGACCCCGGTTCCCAAGGAAGACGCCGACGACGCAATGGACGCCGCGGAATGCATCGGCTGCGGAGCATGCGTGGCGGCCTGTCCCAACGGCTCCGCCATGCTCTTCGTTTCGGCAAAGTTATCGCACCTTTCCAGCCTGCCCCAAGGGAAGGTGGAAAGCCTGAGACGCGTCCGCTGCATGGTCGAGGCCATGGACGGCGAGGGCTTCGGCAGCTGCAGTAATCATTACGAATGCCAGGCGGTCTGCCCCAAGGGCATTCACGTCAAAAACATCGCCCGGATGAACCGGGAGTACCTCAAATCACTCTTCAAATCAGCAAAGTAAGAAATATTTGGCGGGGTGGGCATTCGCCCCACCCTTCGCCATCATTTCCAAAGTATTCCGCAATCGCTCATACCACATACTCGTTTTAAAACGCTCACCGGTTCATGAAGCCCCGCGGTTCTTCCACCTGCAAGCCGCAGGCTCCCCGGTCAGGCCACCTTGAACCAGGTCGCCGTCTCTTCGAGATCTTCCGACAGCTTCGCCAGCATTCTTGATGATTCCTGGAGTTGGTCGATGGCTGATGCAGATGATCTCGTATTTTCGGCAATTGTTTCAATATTCGACGAAACCTGTTCGGTCACCACTGATTGCTCTTCCGTCGCTGTTGCGATCTGTTGAATCATGTCCATGCTTCTGCCGGACACTTCAACTATATACTCCAGTGCCGACCGCGCCTCTTCCGCCTTTACCAGGCCGCTGTCCACTTCCTTTTTGCTCGTCATCATGCTGGTAACCGCCTGGGCGGTATCCTGCTGGATGCTCTTGATCATGGAAGAAATCTCTTTGGTCGCCTTGCCGGTCCTTTCCGCAAGAGCGCGCACCTCATCCGCAACGACGGCAAAGCCCCGTCCGTGCTCGCCTGCGCGAGCCGCCTCTATTGCCGCATTGAGGGCAAGGAGGTTGGTCTGGTCGGCCACCTCTTCGATGGTCGCAATGATGTCCCCGATCTTCCTGCTCGATTGTCCGAGCTTGCCGATGGTTACCGACGACTCCTGTACCGATCCGACTATTTTACGCATCTCAGCCATTACTTCCTCAACCGTCGCAAAACCCGTCTGCGCCGCCTGGCTGGTTTCACGAGAAGCTTGCGACGCCTGATCCGCATTTCCAGCCACACTCGTAAACGTCTGGGACATCTCAACCACTGCGCCGGCAACCAGTTCCGTTTGCCCCGTCTGCTCTTGAGCGCTCCTGTTCATTGCCTCAGTAGTGGCCAGAAGCTCTTTGGAGCTGCCTGTCAGGTCATGCGTAAGCTGGTTCACATGGCTTGAAAATTCCCTGAGTTTTTCTATTATCCTTTTCATTGCCCCGAACAGTTGGCCGATTTCCTCGTTACTCTTGACATTGATGTTCTGGGTGAGATCGCCATCAGCCAACCGGTTCAGGGTCTTGAGCGCCCACCCCAGCGACCGGCAGGTAACCCGATGTACGATGAAGTGGGTCAGCCACAGGCCAAGCGCGAAACCTGCGACGACAAGGCCTATGATCATGTTGCGGGATGAAGTATAGAGGCTCTTTCCCCTTGCTCCGGTTTCCCGGGCCATCTCGGAAATGTATTTGATATTGCCGTCGACGGATTCTCCGGCCTTGTCGAATTGTATCTTTGCGCTTCCCTTGGAAAGAGCAATTGCTTCGACGTTCTTATCTTGTCGAGAAAGCTCGGTGATCTTGTCGTGCTCGACCAGATAATATTCCCATGCCTTCAACAATCCCCGGCCAAGCTCTTGTCCTACCGGCAGGGCAACGAGCTTTTCATAACTTGCAAGATTGTTTTTTATCTTGTTATTCAAAGCCTCCATTTCCTTTTCCCACTGCCTTTTTTCCTCCTTTGTCCCGGAGAGGATATGTTGCATTTCATATCCCCGGAAAACGGCGATATCCGCAGCCAGATGCCTCAGGACATCCGCTCCCGGCACCCATTTACCGGTCATCTCCGCCAGGGAACTCTCAACTGCCGCCAGGCGGTAAATGGAAAAAACACCGAGTAAAACGGTAAACGACATGACTACCAGAAAAGCGGCGGTCAGTTTTTTTGCCAGCCCCAGATTATAAAACCATAGCATGTTCATCGACTGCATACCTCCAAATAGAAATTCAAATTCTGAGTTTTACCGTTCGGAATGACTTTACCGCATCGCCACAAAAACCCGGCAATTTCGGCAGAATTCCAGACGATCGGCTAATCTCCCTGCTGACAATCCTCCAGCCCGCTCCCACGGATTGTATACGCTTCATATACAGGATTCGGCAAAAATGCGAAAAACTTGAGAACTTTCCGCTGACACAAACGTAACGATTTTCATTCCGGAAGAAACAAGGCCCGCATCCGGCGGCTTTTGCTTGTAGAATGAGGCTATTCTTGACTTGCCGGCCAAACATGTGTATTTTAGTGCCTCTTCATTGTTGTTTTCCAGTGCTTGATTGCATAAGATCTGTAGGAGCGCCTTCAGGCGCGATGATCGCGGCTTGAGCCGCTCCTGCATTTTTCTTGATCCCGGCTTGTCCGGGTCGGGAAATAAACCGAAGGAGGTACGCGTGGGAGGGATGTTTTCCGGGTATAACGGCATGGAGATATTTTTTCTGGCCTGCGCTGTCATCGGCGGATTTTTCGTATTAGCCAGAACAGTATTGCAGTTCGCTGGTGGCGGTGCCGATGCGGATATCGATGACGGCACCGGCATCGACGCACATCACGCGGATTCCGACATCGGTTTCAAGCTGCTTTCCCTGCATGGGTTGACCTCGTTTCTAATGATGTTCGGTCTGGTAGGAGTTGCCTTCTACCGGCAGAGCCGGGCCGGTCTCCTGGCCTCTCTTGCCGGAGCCACGATTGCCGGGCTTGCGACGGTATGGATGATCGGCAAACTTTTCCAATTTGCCGGTAGAATGCAGTCGAGCGGCACACTCAGCACCACAGCTGCGGTAGGCAGCACCGGCACCGTCTATCTTACCATCCCCGAAGGGGGCACGGGACGGGTCAGCATCTCTTTCCAGAACCGCCTGAGGGAATTCGATGCCATGGAAAAGGACGGCGGCGTACTTGCCACCGGTACGGCGGTCCGCGTGGTAGATGTCAATTCAAACATTCTGGTCGTCGAGGCCATTACAATTTCATTATAAAAAGGAGCCGTAATGTTTGATTTCTGGATGCTTCCCATAATCGCTTTTCTCTTCCTGTTCGTTTCGACCTTGGTATTTCTCGCCTCCCGTTACAAGCGCTGTCCGTCGGATATGATACTGGTGATTTTCGGAAAAGTCGGCGCCGGGCAGTCCGCCCGCTGCATCCACGGCGGCGGGGTCCTGGTATGGCCGCTTATCCAGGACTACGCCTTCATGAGCCTGACCCCCATGACCATCAGCATTCCCCTGCAGAAGGCTCTGTCGATGCAGAATATCCGCATTAACGTTCCTTCCACTTTTACCGTAGGTATCAGCACCGAGCCCGAAATCATGAGCGCCGCCGCCGAACGTCTACTCAATCTTTCCCAGACACACATCGAAGAGATGGCAAAAGAGATCATCTTCGGCCAACTGCGCCTAACCGTCGCCTCACTGACCATCGAACAGATCAACCAGGACCGTGAGAGTTTCCTCGAATCGATCCGCAAGAATGTGTCGCCGGAACTGAACAAGATAGGTCTCTACCTGATCAACGTCAATATCACCGACATTACCGACGAATCGGGGTATATCGATTCAATCGGCAAGAAGGCCGCCGCCGAGGCTATTAATCAGGCAAAGGTCGACGTGGCCGAACAGGAAAAGCTGGGCTCCATCGGTGAAGCCGAAGCGACCAGGGAGATGACCATCCGTGTGGCGGAGAATGTCGCCGAATCGGAAAAGGGGAAGAAAAAGGCCGAGGCCGACCAGCGGATTTTTGTCCAGCAGCAGGAGGCCCAGGCGACCATCGGCGAGGCGACGGCCAACCGCGATAAGGAGATAAAAGTCGCGGAAAACGTGGCTGAAGCGGATAAGGGAAAGAAAAAGGCCGAGGCCGACAGGCGCATCTTTGTCCAGCAACAGGAGGCTCAGGCGGTGGACGGCGAAAACCGGTCCAAGGCCGACATCGCCGCCGCTAATGCCGAACTGGCGGTGAGACAGGCCGAAGCGCTGCAGCGCGGCGAAGTGGCCAGGCGCGAAGCCGAAGTGGAGATCCAAAAGGCCCAGTACAGGGCTGAGCAGGAAAGACTGAATGCCGCAGAAGTTGTACAACAGGAGATCGACAAGAAAAAGATCGAAATTGCGGCAGAGGCCGAGGCCGAACGGACCCGGCGCGAAGCGAAGGGACAGGCCGACGCCATCCTGCTCAAGTACGAGGCTGAAGCGGAGGGTTTACGGAAGGTTCTGGAGAGCAAAGCGGCCGGTTACCTGGAACTTATCCGGGGCTGCAACGGCGACGCCAAGGCGGCGGCGACGCTTCTCATGACCGAGAAGATCGAACAGATAGTGCAACTGCAGGTCGAAGCGATCCGCAACATCAAGATCGACAAGGTCACAGTCTGGGATTCCGCTGGGGCCTCCACTGACGGTACGGCGACCTCCAACTTTCTCTCCGGGCTAATAAAGAGCCTGCCGCCGCTCCATGAAGTGGCCGGCATGGCGGGTATAGAGCTCCCCAAATATCTGAGAGAGGTAAGCCGTACCGAACCCTCCCCTCCCGCTCCGAAGAACTGACCTGACTTCAACATCAGGTCTTCCGGCTCAAAAAAACTCCTTGCCCAGGATATCCCTGGCGATTATCAGCTTCATGATATTCTGGGCACCTTCAGCTCCCATCAGGTATGATGCGACTCCGCGCAACCCTCGCTCGAGACCGGCCGCTTTCGTATAGCCATATGCACCGTGCCACATCATTACATCCTTGATAATGTCGAAAGCAGTGGTCGGTGCGTAAATCTTAGCCGCCGCCACGGCCTTGTTGATATCCTTGTGGCTGAACGTTCCCTCTCCATACATGCTGTCCAGCATCCACGCCGCCTTGTAGACCAGGAGCCGCGCCGACTCAAGCCTTACATGGTCTTCGGCAAGCTGAAACTGGATCCCCTGGAAGACGGCAAGGGGCTTTTTGAACACTTTCCTTTTTCTCAGATATGATATGCCGTCTTCCAGGACCCTCCCGGCGGCGCCGATGCACGCGGCGGACACCAGGGTCCGTGCGCAGTTGAACCCCTCCATGGCATGGTAGAAACCCCTGTTCCATTCCCCGATGAAGTAATGTTCCGGAATTTCCGCGTTATCTATCTTTATGAAGCCGTTGGATATCCCTTCCCTGCCCATCTGCCTTTGACCGGTGACGGTAACTCCCGCCTGATCTTTGACGGGAAGATAACAAAGGGACAAGCCCTTGTGGGCGAGCTCGGGATCGGTCTTTACTATGGTCACGTAGCCTCCCCCATATCGGGCGGCTTCCTTTACCCCGCTAATGTAGGATTTGGCGCCGTTTACCACCAGTTTGCCGTTCTTTTTCATCAAAGTGGTCGATGTGGACGCTATGTCCGACCCACCCGAAGCCTCCGTCGAGGCTATGCAGAGAAAACTCCTGCCTTTCACCACATCGGGCAGAACCTCCCCCTTCAGTCTCGCGTTTCCATATCGGTCCAGGATAAAACCCCATCCCGCCTCGACCACAAAGCATACTGCAAGAGCCATGCTTATCTCGGCCCTTGCTATTTCCTCCGCGACGATGGCGGCCTTGACAAAGCCGGCTCCCGACCCGCCGAACTCCTTTGAGACTGTGACGCCGAACAACCCGGCTGCACCGAAATCCTCAATGACCTCCCGGGGAATTTCGCCCTTCTCGTCAATCTCCGCGGCCCTCGGGGCAAGCTTCTCTTCGCACAGGCTCCGCACCGATTTCCTGAAATGTTCCTGTTCCGCTGTAAATGAAAAATTCATAGAAAGTGTCCCCTACAGGTTCTGGTCAGTTTTTATCCGGCTACCCTTCGTCTTCAGCATACCCAATCTTTACACGGATGCAACCTCGCCATACTCTCCCCTGCTGACCCGGCATGTATCAGATTGACAACATTGCACCGTTAATCTAAAGTTGAACGGCGGAGAACGTTGCTGTAAGAAGGCCGGGAGAGTATAAGACCATGTCGAATTACAAGGGCACGATTGGAATTCTTACGGGCGGAGGCGACGCCCAGGGGCTGAATCAGGTCATAGCGACCCTGACGGTGAAGTCCATAGAGGCCGGCTACCAGGTTGTCGGGATCAGAAAGGGCTGGGACGGCCTGATCAATCTGATGCCGGACAAAGACGCGGATAACAGCGGCAATTTCCAGGAATTGACCGTTGAAACAAAGAAGATCGCCCGCACGGGTGGAACTTTTCTCCACACGTCCCGCATCCAGCCGGACAACCTTCCCGCGGTAAAAGTTCCCGATCACCTGAAAAGCACCTACAGCGGCGAAAGTAACGATCTGACCCCTGAAATACTGAAAAATCTGCAGTTTCTGAACCTGGACTGCCTTATTGTAATCGGTGGTGACGAATCACTCAGATATGCCACACGTCTTCATGAAGAAGGAGTGAACGTTGTCGGCATACCCATCACCATAGAGAACGATGTACCCGGAACGGACTACTGCATTGGTTTCAGTACCTGCTGCACGAGGATCATCGAGCTGACCAACAACCTGAGGACTATTGCCGGTTCGCACGAGGCACTTCTGGTGGTCGAAGTACCCGGCCAATATGCCGGGTTTACCGCCCTGTATCCCGCCATGGCCGGTGTCGTGGACAGATGTGTCATTCCCGAGTACCCTTTTCAGATGGAAAGACTGGCGGAACTGCTGATCACGGACAGGAACAAAAATCCCAGCAGATACGCAATAGTTCTGGTATCCCAGGGTGCGGCATTGGCCAGTCCCGGCATGGCGCCCCAAACACAGGAAAGTATCGGCAAAAGGGTATCACTCTGCCTGCCGGGCCTTTCTCCGGAGTACAACAATGGATCGGAAATCGCGGTTTTTTACCAGGACCTCGGAAATCTTATCCGCTCCGGCAACCCGGATTCCCATGATTCCATGTTTTCCATGGCCTTCGGCACCATTGCCTTTGAACTGATCGGCTGGAAAAAATTCGGCAGGATGGCATGTTTCAAGGAAGGCAAGTATACATCCGCGCCCCTCCATGAGGTCCTGGGTGAAAGGCGCAAGGTTGGAAAAAAACATTATGAGATCGATCAATTCAGACCAACCTTCAGCACTTTCTTCGGGGAAATCCCACTTACCGATTTCGAACTGCTTTCATAAGGGAATATAGAGCATGAAAAAATATCTTCTCTTACTCCTCTTTCTCGCAGGCTGCTCACATATAACAACTGATATGGAAGACACCATGTCCGCTCCAAGCGGGGCTCGGGAAGACAAAGGCTCCGTCTCGCCAGTCTTTGTGAACAAAGAGTACCTTGTCGCTGATGATAGTGTTTTCGGAATGGTCCGATACTACGAGGTCAGAGATAGCGATTCCCTGATCGAGATCGCGCGCGCCTTTGATCTGGGTTTTAACGAAATTTCCGACGCCAATCCGGAGACCGACCCTTTTGTGCCTGAGAACGGCACCAGAGTGGAGGTCCCGACGGAATGGATACTTCCGGATGTAAAGGTGAGGGACGGTATTATCATTAATATTTCCGAAAGGCGCTTGTTCTTGTTCCCGAACAAGAACTCGAAATTTGTATATACATACCCCATCGGAATTGGCGACAACGGAACCGAAACCCCGAAAGGAACCTTCAAAATCATCCAAAAAAGGGTCAATCCTAACTGGAATGTGCCGAAATCAATCAGAAAAGAAGACCCAAAGCTCCCCAACGTTGTACCTCCCGGCCCGGATAATCCGCTGGGTACTCATGCATTGCGCCTTTCCCTGCCGACTGTTCTCATTCACGGCACCAACCGACCATGGGGTATAGGAAGAAAAGTCAGCCACGGATGCATACAGCTATATCCGGAGGACATTCCCCGCCTTTTTGACCAGGTCGAAGTCGGCACCCGCGTGACAATCGTCAGACAGCCCGTGAAAGTGGGGACGAGGGGGAACAAGGTTTACCTGGAAGTTCACAGGGACGGCAAAAGAAATTATCTGCGCGAAGCCCTGAACCTCCTCCGAAAGAAGAATCTGCTCGACAGGGTGGATTCTGAAAGCATAAACCAGGCAGTCCACGAGAAGAGCGGCGTCCCCATGGTAATTTCGGACTGACGCTACTCGTCTCAAATCCCATTTCATCTCATCAGCCATTCCCATCCCCCCTTTCAAGCCCGGCGCTTGACCCTCCACAACCGGCAATTCCTTCTACATGCACAACCTTTGGCACATATTCATATATTCTGATAAAATAAGTGGAGAACCTCTGTTCTGCTCCCATGAAAATGCTCCAGGTGGTGAGGGGAGAGGGAAGATGAAACAGCTAACCTCAAGAAAAATTTTGGTGCTCCTGATCAGCGTGTTTTTGCTCCTGATACCGACAATGATCCATGCACAAGGTGATCTGGTGCTGTCCGGTTCACCGCCGATAGAACAGCCGCTGATTAGAGAAGGTGCCTTCGCCGTCAAGCTGAGCTCTGCACTGGGCTTGGGGACGACCGACAACGAAACAGAGTCGGTAAATCGGCTTGCGAGCGTCGGAATAGCACCACGCAACGGCTGGATTGCCGATTACCCGGTCACTCCAGACATTGTAGGTGAGTTGCAGCAGGCAGTGGGCGATGCCGCGGATGCCAAAAGCATTTCGGTGGACAGGTATGAGGCATTGGAAAAATTTGCCGATGTTACCGCTGAGTCTGATCTGCCGGTGCAATCTTATGCTGCCGGTGTTAACGATGAAGACGTAGCAGAGGAATCTGCACTATATTCCGGCTCGACAACGATAGAAGACTATTATTACGAGGCAGGCCCGCCTGTCGTTACATATTACACGCCACCGCCCTATTACTATTCCTATTACGCCTGGGTTCCTTATCCGTTCTGGTTTTACGGGTCCCGGTTCTCGGGGTTTTACGTCCTGCACGATTTCCATCGGCCAATCCACTTCAAGAACAAGACGGTGTTTGTCTCGAATCGGTTCAAGGATTCAAGAAGCCACAAGGTTTTCCACATCAACCCCGCTTCGAGATTTCACGGAAAGACCTTCAGCGGCGCGGGTGCGCCCCACAACAGGGATTTTATTTCCACCGGAGTTCCGGGAAATCATGGTTCACAGTTCAATTTACAACGGACAAATAGAGGGACAGTACACGGATCATTCGGTCGGTCTCCGGGCACCGGCAGGTCATTCACCTCACCCTCCGCAACTAACAGAAACTTCAGTCTCCCACGCGGACGAACCGGATCGAACAGGATGCCTTCCGAGATAGGCAGACGCGACAGGTCAAACTTTCCGGCTCCCGGAGTTCACAGGCACCATGGTCCGTCACCGGGATGGACCGGATCGCAGAGGACACGCTCCGATTCCGGCAGGACGTTTAATCGGCCCTCCGGTCATAACCAAACGTTCAACTCTCCCTCCCACGGCAACAGGAATTTCATCATGCCGTCCAGAAACGCCGAATCATTCCGGGCCCCCTCCGGGGTCGGCAACACCAACAGATCTCAGTTCGGCACTGGCAGATCGTTCAATTCACCTTCGGGCAACAGAAGCTTCAGCCGTCCGACCGGCGGCGGCGGTATTCACAATAGGGGTCACAGAAGATAGGGGCAAAGAAAACAGCCAAGATTCAGTTGAATCTGCCGAAGGAAGTGGTGTACAAATTTCCAGGTATTGAGCTGTTCGACGTCTAATTCCAGGGACCCGGAATTCACCAGTGGCAGGTGACGATGCAAAGCTTGACAGGTAAAGCAGCTGTCGTTAATGTGGGTTCATATGGAACCATTCGTTTGATTCAATAAGAGAGCTGAAGGGGGATCGGCATGCAGAATCGAGGTGTTTTCCAGTTGTCCATACTCGTTATCCTGTTCTGTTTGGCATTTGCGGCAGCTCCAACGAGAAGTTGGTCGGCATCACCCGAGGTCAGACTGTTGAAGGGGCAGACCGTCTATGTTCCGGTATACTCCAACGTATTCAGCGGACCAAGAAGTCGCCCCTTCCAGTTGGCGACGACCCTGAGCATCAGAAGTACAGACCTCTCCGCTTCGTTCCGGGTCACCTCAATCGACTACTACAACTCGAACGGCAAACTGGTCCGTCGTTATCTTGAAAAACCCCTCGTCGTGGGTCCCCTGAGATCCACCTACGTCCACATTGAGGAAAAGGATGTTACCGGAGGATTCGGGGCCAACTTCATTGTCAGATGGAAGGCAGACAAGGTTATCAATGCCCCCATCATTGAGTGCATCATGATAGGAGCCACTTCAGGGCAAGGGATATCTTTTGTGAGCCCCGGACAAGAGATCAGGGAATAAAACGGCAACTATTCATTTTTGCTTTCTTTTGTCTAGGAAAAAGACGTGGGCATGCCGATAAACTCACCCACTTTCGCCAAAGCTTCGGCGGGTTCAAACAATATCGGCTGTCTACGCTTCATTTCGCTAAGTGTAGCCACGAAACAGGCCAAAGTCGCTCACTACGGACACCTGCAACTGCCGTTTTTTAGTTGTCCCCGATGAACTCGAAGGCAATGCCTTTCTCCGTGGTCCTCACGACTCTGGAGCGAAGAACGGGCGCTTCGCTTCCGCCGACCAGCGAATTCAGCTGGAGTTGCATTTCCGTGTTCACTGGCGGCTGCGGATCGAAAGTCACCATGATGAAGGAACCTCCATCGCTGAAGTCCATAGATTTGCCGATCCTGGTCCCCGTTCCGGGCCACGTAACCTTGATTTCCAGAGTCTCCGTGAACCGTTCGTGTTTCCTTCTGTCGTCCATACAAGCCGCCCCCATGCATTTTCATGAATATTGGATACTGTTTGTCCAATCCGACGCATCGCCCCTAATAATCATGTGAATCGTTGAATCGTACGATTTGGCGCCGGGATTTCTTCTATTACGGGTTTTTTAAGTATAAATCAACCCTATTAAACAATGAAACACACATTATTTTTCCAGCTATAGTTTTCTTAGAATACGCACTGCGAACGAAACTTTATCGACAATTACGCCGACAATTTATGGTGAAAATGCTTTTGCTTTCTGTTACTACCTTTCATGAGGGTATATATCACCTGAACAAGATTTTCGACCGACAAAACTAGATTGAGGGACAAACATGAAAAAATCGCCTTCAGACGAAACCAGATTGGTTTATTCTTCAGAATTGGGACGCATCTGCCCGGATTGCGGAAAGCCCAAGGCCGGCTGCGTCTGCCGCAAAGGAACTGCGCACCCGACAGGTGACGGCATTGTCAGGGTTCAGCGGGAAAGCAAGGGCAGAGGAGGCAAAACGGTTACGGTCATCACCGGCATTCCACTCGATGGGACTGAATTGAAGAATCTGGCCGGTGAACTGAAACGCCGGTGCGGAACCGGTGGCACTTTGAAGGACGGAAATATCGAAATCCAGGGTGATCATCGTGACCTGCTGGTTGCCGAACTGGAAAAACGGGGCTACAAGGTCAAACGGGCCGGCGGATGAAATTTGCCTTGCCGGCGATTTACAGTCCCGGATTTTGAGATATTCTTTCTTTAAGGTTTGCAAGTAAACCACATATTTAGAAGGAGCGCAGCATGCCCGAAGAAGTTGTCCTGCTCAGCGCGGTACGGACTGCCATAGGGAAATACGGAGGCTCACTGAGGGAGATACCCGCCCAGCGGATCGGATCGGTTGTCATAGCAGAGGCCGTTCACCGGGCCGGAATCCGGATGGATGATGTGGACGAGGTAATCATGGGGAACGTGATTTCCGCGGGCCTCGGGCAGAACCCTGCAAGACAGGCGGCTGTCTATGCGGGAATCCCCGTCACTGTCGGATCGTTTACCGTAAATAAGGTATGCGGGTCAGGGCTCAAGGCGGTAATACTCGCTGCACAGGCTATAAAGGCCGGTGACGCGGAAATAGTCGTTGCCGGAGGCATGGAAAATATGAGTGCAGCGCCCCACTTGCTCAACGGCCTGCGCTGGGGCATCAAGTTCGGTGATACGTCGGTTGTGGATGCGATGATTCACGACGGTTTACAGGATGCCTATCACACCTACCATATGGGCATGACCGGAGAAAGGATCGCGCACAAATACGGCATTACAAGGGCGGAAGCAGACGAATTCAGCCTGAGAAGTCATCAGAAGGCCGCCCGGGCACGCAGAAGCGGTAAATTCGCTCCGGAGATAGTCCCCGTGCCGGTTAACGGCAGTTTCTTCGACACGGACGAGTGCGTGAGGGAGGACACTACGCTGGACAAGCTGTCCGGTCTGCCCCCGGTCTTTCAGAAGGACGGTATTCTGACTGCCGGCAACAGCTCCCAACTGAGCGACGGCGCAGCGGCGCTGGTAGTTGCTTCGGCGAGAAAGGCCGCCGAGCTGAACATTACCCCGTTGGCCAGAATTGTGAATTACTCCGTCGCCGGTACCGCTCCGGAAGACGTGATGGAGGCTCCTATTCCGACAGTCAGGAAGCTACTGGCAAAAACCGGGTTTACCATTAACGACATGGATCTGGTCGAGCACAATGAGGCATTTTCCGTCGCTTCCATTGCCGTATCCCGGGAACTTGGCATAGACCCGGAAAAATTCAACATCCATGGGGGCGCGGTCGCCCTCGGTCATCCCATAGGCGCAAGCGGCGCACGTATTCTCGTAACGCTTCTTCACGCCCTCCGGGAGAGGGGCTTGAAGAGAGGGCTGGCCACACTTTGCCTGGGCGGCGGCAATGCCGTGGCAATGATAATTGAAAGATGAGGGAGGGTCTGCATGAACATCCGGGACATTGCAGTTATCGGCGCCGGCACCATGGGATGCGGCATAGCCCGGGCGGCAGCCGCCAGCGGTTTCCCGGTTGTGCTGGAAGACCGGGACGGAGAGCTCGCTGAGAAAGGACTGTCGCAAATACGGGACAGCCTGGGGAATAAGGTCGCCGCGGGGAAGTTGGAAAGTTCCGAAAAAGACGCCATTCTCTCCAGGATAACGATTTCCG
>DATEVI010000409.1:0-11646 GCA_035281865.1 Geobacteraceae bacterium
GACCCCTGAAGTAACAGTTTGCACCTTTTCAGGGAACGGAAGGGATTTAACTGCAAAATAGAGCCCGGCGAGAATGACAAAAAGTGAGGCGGGAGGAGTTATCCGCCTGATGATGCGGTCGTCCAGATCGGTCCTGGTCAGCGCGGTGAATCGTGGTACCCAGTTTTTTATCAAGTAGTTCAGTAGCTTCGCCAGAAGCCAGAATGCAGCAAATATCAGAACCGCGACAAGTATTTCCTTGAGCCAGAACAATGTGAGGCTATCATATTCCTGCAATCGATAGAAATCGAGAATCCTATCCACCGAAAACCCTCGTAAAGATGGTATCGACATGTTTCAGATGATAGTTGAGGTCGAATGCCTCCTTTATCTCAGCAGCGGAAAGATGCTCGCCAACTTCGGGATCAGCGATCAGTTCTTCCTGGAAATCCTTTCCCTGCTCCCACACCTTCATGGCATTTCTCTGGACCAGTGCGTAGGCCTTTTCCCTGGAAACCCCCTTACCTGCCAACGTAAGGAGAACCCTCTGGGAAAATACCAGCCCTCTCATGAGATTGAGGTTCTTCATCATATTTTCCGGGTACACCACCAGGTTTTCTATCAGACCGGCGCAGCGATGCAACATGAAATCCATTAAAATAGTTGCGTCAGGACCGATCACACGCTCTACGGAGGAATGGGATATATCACGCTCGTGCCAGAGTGGGACATTTTCGAGAGCTGAAACGGCGTAACCGCGAATAAGACGTGCCAACCCGGTAAGATTCTCGGAAAGCACCGGATTCCTCTTGTGCGGCATGGCCGAGGATCCCTTTTGCCCCTTGCTGAAAAACTCTTCAACCTCAAGCACCTCGGTCCGCTGCATATGACGGATTTCCACGGCGAATTTTTCGATCGATGAAGCGATTATGGCAAGAGTCGAAAAGAATTCCGCATGGCGGTCACGCTGAATGACCTGCGTAGAGCAGGGAGCCGGTTTGAGACCTGCTTTTGCGCATACGTACTCTTCCACTTTCGGGTCGATATTGGCAAAAGTGCCGACCGCCCCGGAAATCTTGCCGTAGGATATGGTCTCCCTCGCAGCTTCCATACGCCGCAGATTACGCCTCATTTCGTCATACCAGAGAGCCATTTTAATGCCGAACGTGACCGGCTCGGCGTGAATCCCGTGGGAGCGACCGATCATTGGCGTGTTTTTGTGCTCAAAGGCCCTCTTTTTGATAGCCTCCATGAGCCTTATGATACCCTCGATAATAAGATCGCTGCTTTCGCGGAGCAGCATTGCAAATGACGTATCGAGAACATCCGAGGACGTAAGGCCGAGATGCAGATAGCCGGAATCTTCACCGATATAATCGGCGACGGAAGTAAGAAACGCTATGACGTCATGCTTGACAACCTTTTCTATTTCATCGATCCGGGCTATGTCAAAATTTGCCTTCGACTTGATCCTGCTCAGCGCCTCTGTGGGAATAGTCCCCATTTCCGCATGTGCTTCACAGGCGTAAATTTCTATATCGAGCCATTTTCTGAAGCGGTTTTCCGCCCCCCATATGCGAGTCATCTCGGGACGACTGTAACGTTCTATCATTTTTCCCTGTTCCTTTGTCCTAATGAAAGATGGTTCTGCAATCAACCTGGTGATTAATTAATATGGATAAATGCCCTTCAGGCCTGCACAACATCGGTTGCACCGTACTGATTTCCTATGACGAGCTGCGGGCGGCAGACATTCTGGCTGTCGAGAATTTTCCTGAAAGCATTTACGGCAATTGCCGGGTCATTGTTCACCTCCGAAAGGTGAGCCAGGAAAATTCCTTCCAGGTGCGGATTAATCAATTCGTCGAGAAGATCGACCGATTCACTGTTGGAAAGATGTCCGTGACGGGACTTTATCCTCTGCTTCAGGTGCCATGGGTACGGCCCGTTCATGAGCATGCCCTCATCATGATTGGACTCCAGCACCAGCACCCTGCTGTCCTTCAATTTATCCCTGACGAGACGCGTGGCAATACCCAGATCGGTCGCCATCCCGATTCTGCCTTGCGGGGTTTCTATGGTGAATCCGACGGGATCAATGGAATCATGGGTGATCGGAAAAGGATCGATCAGCACGTCCCTGAACATAAAGGAACAGCCGGACTCGAACTCGACGACTTCATTCCTCTTGAAAGTCTCTCTCGACTGGTTGTGGGCTGCATAACTGATAAATACCGGTATTCCCAGCCTGCGGGCAAGCGTACCGGCCCCGCGCGTGTGATCGGTATGTTCGTGACTTATGAATATCGCGTTGAGTTCCGAGCCTTCGATTCCGATAGAGGCAAGCCTGTGAAGTATTTCCCGGGCGGAGAGACCGGCGTCGATAAGAAATTTAGTTTTTCCGGCGTCTATGAAAAGAGAATTTCCCTTGCTTCCACTGGCAAGCAGACAAACACGCAAGCACCCTCCCGAAAATTGCCAAAACGAACTGCCAAGGGTATAATCCCGTATACAGGCGTTGCTTCCAAGTTCAGTTCAAACGTTTCTATCCCACGTAAAACCCGCAATATATGGAGTTTTTATACAGGAAATGGACGGAAGATTCAAGGGCAATCTGGGGAGAGCTTTTTAATAATCCGAAAAAACAAGGCACGACAATTTCGAATATCTTACCGTTACCATTTAGCAAATTATTCACTTGAGTAAAAGTTCACCATTAAAAAAATTGACTTGGAATAAACAAGATGTATAGTGTTTTACGATTTTCGTAAGCCCTTCTTAGTAAATGTCCAGTCATTCAGGAGGTATACATGGCTATCCGCATTGCAATTAACGGTTTCGGCAGAATTGGCCGCAAGGTGTTGAGATCGGTCATTAACGACAGCGATATCGAAATCGTCGCCATTAATGACTTGACCAACACCAAGACTCTTGCCCATCTTCTTAAATATGATTCTATTCACGGAACGTTTCAGGGAAGTGTTGAAGCGGCCGACGGTCACCTCGTGGTGAACGGGAAAAGCATCAGGACCACGGACATCAAGAATCCCGAGGAGTTCCAATGGGGCAAGGAAAGGATCGACATCGTTCTGGAAGCAACCGGCAACTTCACAAAAAGAAACCAGGCCGAAATGCACCTCAAGGCCGGCGCCAAAAAAGTCGTAATCAGCGCACCGGCCACGGACCCTGACGTTACAATCGTCCTGGGTGTAAACGACAAGTCATATGACCCCGTGAAACACAATATAGTTTCAAATGCATCCTGTACCACCAACTGTCTCGCACCCGTCGCAAAGGTTCTTCACGAGACGTTCGGAATCGAAAAGGGATTGGTGACAACCATTCATGCCTATACCAATGATCAACGGATACTTGATCTGCCCCACGAAGATCTGCGGCGCGCCCGGGCGGCTGCCTTGTCTATGATCCCCACGGCTACCGGCGCTGCGCGGGCCATTTCTCTCGTATTGCCTGAACTGAAGGGAAAGCTGGACGGCATGGCAATCCGCGTCCCTACGCCAAACGTATCGGTCGTCGACCTCGTTGCCACTCTTTCCAAAGAAACGACCGCCGAAGAAGTCAACACCGCGCTTAAAGATGCTTCCCAGGGCTCCCTCAAGGGGATCCTTGGCTACTGCGAAGAGCCGCTGGTGTCGATAGACTTCAACGGAAACACCCTTTCTTCCATTGTCGACTCGCTCAGCACGAAAGTGCTGGAAGGCAATATGGTCAAGATAATTTCCTGGTATGACAACGAGACCGGGTTCTCCCAACGACTCATCGAATTGATGAAACTGATCGGCTCATAAAGCACGCCGAATAAATTCTATTTCTTTCAGGAGCTTTTCATGCCCATTCGCTACATCGATGAAGTAAACGACCTAAAAGAGAAAAGAGTGTTGATTAGGGTTGATTTCAACGTCCCCCTGGATGAGAACCAGAACATAACCGACGACACCCGTATCAGGGCTGTCCTCCCCACAATCAATTACGCCCTGGACTTCAACGCAAAGGTTGTCATCGCCTCCCATCTCGGCCGTCCGAAAGGTGAGCGAAACCCGAAATATTCCATGGCGCCGGCTGCCAAAAGGCTTTCCAGGCTGCTGGACAAGGAGGTTACCCTCGCCCCTGACTGCATCGGCAATGAAGTCGAAGCAATCCTGTCCAGCATGAAACCGGGTGACATTGTCATGCTCGAGAATCTCCGCTTCCATCCGGGAGAGGAGAAGAACGATGACGAGTTCGCCAAGGCTCTGGCTGACCAGTGCGATATCTATGTCAATGATGCCTTTGCAGTATCACATCGGGCCCATGCCTCCGTTGAAGCCATAACCAAATTTGTTCCCGTCGTTGTAGCCGGCTTCCTGATGAAAAATGAAATGAGCTTCTTCGAAAGATCCATGAAGAATCCTCTGCGGCCATTAGTGGCAATATTGGGAGGAGCCAAGGTATCCGGCAAAATTGAGGTTATTGACAACCTTCTGAACAAAGTAGACAAGATCATTGTCGGTGGCGGCATGGCATTTACCTTTCTGAAAGCGCTCGGTATCAATGTCGGCAAATCCCTCGTTGAAGAGCAACTGATAGACACTGCGCTGGATGCTTACAACAAGGCACGTAAAAAAGGAATAAAATTCTACCTGCCCGTGGACTGTGTTGTTGCAGACCGTTTCAACCCCAGCGCGGAAACCAAGGTCACCACAGTTCAGGAGATACCGCAGGACTGGATGGCCCTAGACATAGGCCCTGCCACTCTTACCCTGTTCTCGGAAGCAATTCAGAACGCCAAGACAATCATCTGGAACGGTCCCATGGGCGTTTTTGAAATGGATGCCTTTTCCAGAGGGACTTTTGCCATGGTGAGCGCGGTGGCCAATTCCTATGCCCTCACAATTGTAGGTGGCGGAGATACCGACGTAGCGGTCCATAGGGCCGGAGAATTTGCCAAGATCAGCTACATTTCCACCGGCGGAGGAGCCTTCCTGGAACTTCTGGAAGGAAAGATTCTACCGGGGATCAAGGTGTTGGAAGAAAAAGGTCGATAATTCCGTTAAGCCGGGGAATATTCATGAGAAAACCTGTCATTGCTGGAAACTGGAAACTATACAAAACATCACAAGAGGCTGTCGATTTTGTAACGTCTCTGATTCCCATGGTGAAGGATATTACGGACGTGGAGATAATCATTGCTCCCGTATTCACCGTACTTGACACAGTAAGGAAAACACTTAAAGACTCCGGCTTGAAGCTTGCCGCACAGAATTGTTTCTGGGAAGATGAAGGTGCATATACGGGGGAGGTTTCTCCAAAGATGCTGACCGATGCCGGATGCACTTATGTAATTATAGGCCATTCGGAACGCAGACAGTATTTTGCGGAAACGGACGAAACAATAAATAAGAAAATAAAGGCAGCCCTCAAAGGCGGTCTGGTCCCTATTTTCTGTGCAGGAGAGACTCTCGTTGAAAGGGAGGCTGGTGAAACCCTAGCGGTTCTCAGGAAGCAGATTGCTGGAGGCCTGTCGGGTATTTCAGCAGCGGATGTCGACCGTACGATTATCGCCTACGAACCCGTTTGGGCAATCGGAACAGGAAAAACAGCAACAATAAACCAGGCCCAGGAAGCACACAAATTCATCAGAGATCTTCTTTCCGAACTTTACGGGCAGGCCGTTTCCGACAAAATACGAATTCTTTACGGCGGCAGTGTCAAACCGGAAAATGTCAGCGGCTTGATGTCCCAGTCGGATATCGACGGCGCCTTGGTCGGGGGCGCCAGTCTCAAGGCTGAATCCTTCGCATCCATAGTACGTTTCAAAGAATAATTGCTTTGAATTTTGTCGTTAACATGGTATTTTGATGCGTCCAAATCTAATTATAAGGAACAGGTAATAATGCTAGCATTTCTCGTTACAATACACATCATTGTAAGCATCTCTCTGATTGTCATAGTTCTTCTTCAAGCCGGAAAAGGCGCTGAAATGGGTGCAACATTTGGTACCGGCGGGAGCCAGTCTCTATTTGGCGTGGGGGGCGGCGCGACTTTCCTCAGCAAACTGACTACCGCCGCTGCCGTAATATTCATGCTTACTTCTCTGACACTTGCATATCTCTCCAGCAAGCCATCCAGCACGTCGATTATGCCCGCAACGGTCAAACCGGCGACAACGCCCGAACAGGTGATTCCACAACAGGGGAAACCTGCTGGCTCCGCTCCCGAGACCCCGCAGCAACCGCCTAAAAAGTAGACCTGATGCGGATTTTCTATTGACATATTTTCGCCTAAATGGTAGAAATTCATCTCCTACGCCGAAGTGGTGGAATTGGTAGACACGCCATCTTGAGGGGGTGGTGGGCGACAGCCCGTGCGAGTTCGATTCTCGCCTTCGGCACCATAGAGTTAATGATAAAAGGGGATTTCAAAGTAATACTTTGAAATCCCCTTTTTGTTTTTCAACGAGCGGCTTTTCCGACTGAATCAAAAGGCAAGAGGCCGAAAGATCTCTTTTCCAGAAAAATATCAATTCCTCGCTGCTTGCCGTGGCCATATTATGCTTTTCCCCTCAGCAACTTTAAAACACTTTCCTATACTATAATACGCCAGGGAAACGAGGGTTCGTGAGCAAGGTTATAACTATTGCAATCGCGGCTTTGGTGTCAGGCATTGCCGGATTAATTCAGACCAGCCTGAAGCGGTTCGTGGACATCTGTTACAGCAATGCCAATCCCCTGTCATGTACTGGTTACGATTGAGCTCAGCCATCAGGACCTTGCTCCGCCACGAGATGCTGATCAACGTCAGGTATTTCTTATTCTGATAACGGTCGAAGTAGGAGCGCCTGAAATAATACATATGCGTAGAGTCCCGAAGAGTCCTTAAAAACAAGAAAAAAGCTTGTAATACATAAAAAGAGGATTAGCTTATTAACTAATCCTCTTTCGTTACTGGTCGGGGCGACTGGATTCGAACCAGCGACCACTAGACCCCCAGTCTAGTGCGCTACCAGGCTGCGCTACGCCCCGTCGTTTCGATCTTTATTAATTTTGCCTTCAGAGAGAATCTCTGATACGTATCAAATCTTCTTTTACTTCTCTCAGCACCCTTGTCTTCAGATCAATATCCAATATTTCCGACTTGTTGCTTTTTCTTTCCGATATTTTTTTTCTGGCTCCCTCAATGGTTAGTCTTTCCGAATAAAGGAGGCTTTTTATCTGAAGTATTAATTCTACGTTTTTCCTGGAATACAGCCTTTGACCTGAAGAACTTTTCACAGGATTGAGCTGATCAAACTCCGTTTCCCAAAAACGAAGTATGGAAGGCTTGAGGGAGGCCAGCTCGGCAACTTCACCAATTCTGAAGTAAAGTTTGTCGGGAACCTCGACTTCCATTGTTCCTCCACAGCACGAATTACTTTGAATTAATAGAGGATTTAAGCACCTGACTTGGCTTAAATGTGAGAATTTTTCTGGCGGTGATAGTAATTTCCTCACCCGTCTGGGGATTGCGTCCGCGCCTGTCTGCCTTTTCTTTCACTACAAAATTTCCGAAACCGGCTATTTTTATCTTCTCGCCTTTTTCAAGTGTACCCTTAATTATATCAAAAACCGCTTCCACAAGTTCTGCGGATTCCTTTTTCGAAAAGCCGACTTTCTCGTAAATCTTTTCAACCATATCAGCCTTTGTCATAACACCCCTCAACATTCAAATATACTAGATGATTATGAAATTACCCCGGAAAATCAATGCGTTTGGTTTATACCACAGCAGGGCAATATAATCAACCTCTTTTTACCTTATAACTGCGCCTGTTTTTTTCACAAGATTATCTATGACTTTCTTGTGCATGCCATTTATCTCTTCATCGGTCAAAGTCTTTTCATACGAGCGATAACGAACTCTCACTGCAAGACTTTTTTCACCTGCTGGTATGTTTTCCCCTTTGTAAAGGTCAAACAAGTCAACCCCTTCCAGCTCTTTAATTTTGTTATTTGCTATTGTTTCCAGAATCGTAGCAGCTTCTACTTCATCTTTCACAAGCATAGCGATATCACGGAAAGTATCCGGAAACCTTGATGGTGTCACGGCCTGGTCTTTTTCAGTGCTTGCAGCGATGATCTTCTCAAAATTCAGTTCGAAGTAATAACCCGTGTTTTCGAGAGAATAATTTTCCTGAACAGTGGGGTGTATTTCTCCCAAGGACCCGACAATCTCTCCGTTGAGACGAATCGTGCATGCTTTGCCGGGATGATAGAAGTTCTCAATATCCTCATTATTATAGGCAATCCCGCATATCCCCAATTCATCGAAGATGTTCTCGACAATTCCCTTGGCGTCGTAAAAATCAACCTCTTCCCTTGCCTGATTCCAGCTTTCAGGATACCTGCTACCTGTGAGAAAGGCGGAAATGTAGAGGGGTTCGTCCGGCAACTCATGGTCTTCTCTGGGACGATATACTCGCCTCATCTCGAATACTTGCAGGTTCATACTCCTAAAACTGACATTCCTGGCAGCTGTTTCGAGAAGACCTGGGAGCAAAGTGGTGCGCATTACCGACTGATCCTCGGTCAGAGGATTCATGATTCTGACACCGGCTCGTCTGTAGTCATCGGTGCTCAAAAGAATTTTTTCGTGGAATGCCGGGGAGATGAAACTGAAATTGATAACCTCGGTCAGGCCATGCGCAACAAGGAGTTCCTTGACTCCTCTCTCAAGTCTCTGATGGAGTGTCGGTCTGTCGGAAAAGATACGCACCGTCGGCATTGTTGTCTGAACCCTGTCATATCCGACAAGCCGTGCCAATTCCTCGATCAGATCGATTTCCCGCTCGATGTCAACCCTGAAGGAAGGCACGGTGACACTCAATACTCCGTTCTCACTGACTTCACATTCAAACTCAAGATTATGGAAACATTGAATTATTTCTTCAGTGGAGAGACTGATCCCGAGTATCTGATGTGCCCTCTCCTGCCGTAAGCGCACTATAACCGGTTCGGTTTTCTCAGGATATACGTCGATAACACCCCTGGCGACACTGCCACCGGCAAGTTCCGCCATGAGTGCAGCTGCGCGGTTCAGGGCCGTTACCAGAATGTTGATATCCGCTCCCCTTTCGAAGCGGTGTGATGCTTCTGTGTGCAAGCCGATGCGCCTGGCAGTTCTACGGATGCCCGAAGGGCTGAAATAGGCGCTTTCCAAGAGGATATTTCTGGTCTTTTCGCTTACTTCGGAATTTTGACCGCCCATGATTCCCGCCAGGGCGACAGGTTCCTTGCCGTCACGTATGGTGAGATCGGAACTTGTCAGTATCCGTTCCTGTCCGTCAAGGGTCCTGAAACGTTCGCCTTCGGAAGACCTTCGTACGACGATTCTACCTTCCGACAAGAGATCGTGGTCAAAGGCATGGAGCGGATGTCCGTATTCCATAAGCACATAATTCGTGATATCCACCACATTGTTAATGGAACGTATACCAACCGCATTAAGTCTGTTTACCATCCACGACGGTGAAGGTCCGATTGTGCAATCGGCAATATAGCGAGCCGCATATCTGGGGCACAATTCAGGATCGTCAATTACTACAGACGCTACATCGTTCACGCTCCTGGTACTTTCGACGACCTCAAGACCCGGATACTTGACCTTTTTGCCCAATTTTGCCGCAATTTCACGGGCTATTCCTATGACACTGAGACAATCAGCCCTGTTGGGTGTGAGACCGATCTCAAACACCGTATCCTTCAGTCCCAGAGCATCAAACAGGGGAATACCCAGCGAAATATCCTCAGACAGAATCATGATGCCTTCAGACTCATCAGCAAGTGCCAATTCCTTTTTGGAACAAAGCATTCCGAAGGACTCGACACCCCGAATCTTGGAGCGTTTGATCTTGAAATCTCCGGGGAGAACGGCACCAATCTGCGCGAGGGCAACCTTGTCCCCGACCTTGAAGTTCTGGGCGCCGCAGACGATGGAAAGGAGTTCCTTCCCGTTGTTCACCTTGCAAAGCCATAGCTTGTCTGCGTTTGGATGCTGCGCCTTTTCTTCGACCACCGCAACGACAACTTCATCCATACCGACGCCCAGGCTCTCCATTCCCTCGACTTCAAGTCCGAGCATTGTCAGGAGGTTCGCCAATTTTTCCGGGGTCAGATCAAAATCGACAAGTTCCTTCAACCAGTTGTATGTTACTTTCATAACCTCACACTTTTTCTATAGTTATTTTATCAACCATGAAGTAATGCAGTAAGCGTAGCAGCAAAACCATATGAATTTAAAACTGATTCAAGAAGCGGATATCGTTTTCAAACAGCAGACGCATGTCTTTTATTCCGTACCTCAGCATGGCAATCCTCTCTATACCCATTCCGAAAGCAAAACCGGTATTTGATTCAGAGTCATACTTCACATGCCTGAAGACCTCCGGATCGACCATCCCTGCACCCAAAATTTCAAGCCATCCGGTATTTTTGCATATGCGGCACCCTTTGCCCTTGCATATGACGCATGCGATATCCACCTCCGCACTCGGTTCGGTGAAAGGAAAGAAGCTCGGTCGCAAACGCACGCCCGTCCCTCTGCCGAAATACTGGTTGACAAAGATCGTAAGAATTCCCTTCAGGTCACCGAACGAGATGCCCTTGTCCACAAGCAATCCTTCAATCTGGTGGAACATTGGCGAATGGGTTGCATCGGAATCACAGCGGTACACGGTGCCGGGTGCGATTATCCGGATTGGCGGGGCATGCCTCAGCATCGTTCTGATCTGAACCGGAGAAGTGTGCGTACGTAGCAGAATGTTTTCACTTATGTAAAATGAGTCCTGCATATCCCTTGCAGGGTGATCCTTGGGGATATTCAATGCTTCGAAATTATAATAATCCAACTCTATTTCAGGCCCTTCCGCCACCTGAAAACCGAGACCGGCAAAAATCTCGGTTATTTCTTCCGTAACGAGAGTTATCGGATGTTTCGTTCCCATCGGCCTGCGACGACCCGGCAGCGTTACATCGATGCGCTCCTTCCTCAATTTATCCGATTTCTTCTCATCGCGAACAATTGCAAGTTTCGCCTTGAACTTTTCTTCAATGGAGTCCTTTACATTGTTGACAGTCTGGCCTATAGAAGGTCTCTCCGCCGCAGGAATATCGCCCATACCTTTCATTATTGCGGTCAAGAGCCCCTTTTTACCTAGGTACCTTATCCGCAGTTCCTGCAGCGATTCTTCACTATTGGTTTCATCCAGTTCAGCCATGGCCTTCTGCAAAAGAGTTTCCAGTTTCTCCTTCATGATCGGCAACCTTTTTACAAAAAAAGAAATGAGATGACCAGCATCTCATTTCTTTTTTCTGTCTTGGAATTTTCGTTTACAAATTTGCTTTTGATAGAGCTGCAATTTCCGCAAACCCCTGCGGATCCGAAAGGGCAATATCCGCCAGCACCTTCCTGTCGATCTGGACCTGTGCGAGTTTCAATCCGTGAATGAATTTGCTGTATGCAAGGCCGTTCAGTCTTGCCGCGGCATTGATGCGCACGATCCAGAGAGCCCTGAAATCCCTTTTTCTGACCCTTCTGTCCCTGAAAGCATATTTCAGGGCACGGTCGACGGCTTCCGTGGCGCTTCGGAAAAGTTTACTTCGAGCACCCCTGTAACCTTTAGCCAGCTTCAGA
>DATEVI010000410.1:0-2915 GCA_035281865.1 Geobacteraceae bacterium
GGCAGGAGCCGCCGCACCATGTCACGTTCGGCGCGGAAGGGGGATATGAAGGCGGTAATCGCGATCAGGCCGGCATCTGCCATCAGCTTTGCAACTTCGCCGATGCGGCGGATGTTCTCTATCCGGCCCGCTTCGGTAAAGCCCAGGTCCTTGTTGAGTCCATGGCGAATGTTGTCGCCGTCCAGGAGCATGGTGTGCCGCCCCAGCCCGTGGAGTTTGCGCTCAAGACAGTTGGCGATGGTCGACTTGCCGGCGCCGGACAGGCCGGTAAGCCATACCACGCAGGGTTTCTGCCCCTTGATTGCGGCGCGTTCCCCCCGTTCGACCTCCCCGAACTGCCAGTGGACGTTGCCGGCACGCCGCATGGCATGCATGATCATGCCGCAGCCCACGGTTTTATTGGAGAGACGGTCCGTCAGGATGAAGCCGCCGGTCTCGCGATTTTTGTGGTAGGGATCGAAGGGGATCGGGCGGGAAAGCGCCATCTCGGCCTCCCCGATATCGTTGAGAGAGAAGTGATCGGCGGCAAGCCGCTGATAGGTGGCCGGATCGATTCTGTTCCGAATGCGGATGATCTCTGCCGTCGCCGTGCCGGTCAGGCTTTTGAACAGGTAGTGCCGCCCGGCATAGAGCGGTTGCTCGTCCATCCAGACCAGTTGCGCCTTGAACAGGTGCGCCACCTCCGGAGTGTCGTCTTCCGGGGCGATCACCTCTCCCCTGACGATGTCATGTTCACCCTCCAGGGTGAGCGACACCGCCATGCCGGCCGTGGCCTCCTGCACCTCGAGGTCGCCGCACCATATCTCGTTTACCCTCGTCCGCAAACCTGACGGCAGAACCACCACCCGGTCACCCTGTTTCAGGCGACCCGACACCAAGGTGCCGGCATAGGAACGATAGGTCCCGGTATCCCAGTTCCGGATCTTCTCACCGACGCCGTTCTGCCATGCGTTCCCCGAGCGTGCCACTTTTATTACGTACTGTACCGGCAAGCGTGGGGCCGCGCGCTCCATGCGTGCCCGCGGCCTGATCCTTTGCAGCCACTCCATCACGGTCGTCCCCTCATACCAGAAGGTTTTCTGAGAGAGGGCAACCAGGTTGTCCCCGTGGAGTGCCGAGACCGGGACGGCTACACACTCCGCAAGGGAAAGGCCGAAGTGTTTGAGTTCCCCGGCAATCAGGCCGCACTGTGCTTCGACGTTCCTGAAGACATGCTCGGCCCACCCGGCAATATCCATCTTGTTCACGACAAAGAGGAGGTGGCGGATTCCCATGAGCGCGCAGATCAATGCGTGCCGCCGGGTCTGGGGCATCACTCCCCGGCATGCGTCCACCAGAATAAGCGCGGCGCTGCACTGGGAGGCGGCAGTGGCCATATTCCTGGTGTAGTGCTCGTGGCCGGGAGTGTCCGCCACGATAAATTTACGGCCCGGTGTGTCGAAATAGCGGTACGCCACATCGATGGTAATCCCCTGTTCACGCTCGGCCATCAGACCATCCAGAAGCAGTGAGTAATCCGTGACTCCGCCGGCCGTTCCGATCCTGGCACTTTCCTCCTGCAGTATGCGCAAATGGTCGTCGTAAAGATTTCCGGTCAGATGGAGAAGATGGCCGATAAGGGTGGATTTGCCGTCGTCAACGCTGCCGCAGGCCAGAAAACGGAGTATGCCGTTACCATTTTTCACTAGAAATACCCCTCCTGTTTCTTCTTCTCCATGCTGCCGGCCTGGTCGAAATCGATCAGCCGTCCTGCCCGCTCCGACGTCCGCACGCTCTCCAGTTCAAGGATGACATCTTCAACGGTGGCCGCCCGTGACTCGACGGCGGCGGTAAGGGGATAGCACCCCAGGGTCCTGAAGCGGACCAATTTCATCCGGGGCATCTCGCCGGGAGCGAGTTCCATGCGCTCGTCGTCCACCATGATCCACTGTCCATTCCGCTCGACCACCGGTCGTTGGGCCGCGAAATAAAGCGGCACAACCGGAATGCGTTCATGGGCGATGTAGCGCCATATGTCGAGTTCAGTCCAGTTGGACAGAGGGAAGACCCGGAAGCTTTCCCCCCGGTTTTTCGTCAGGTTGGGAATACTCCACAACTCCGGGCGTTGCCCGCGGGGGTCCCAGCGATGTCCACCGTCCCTGAAGGAGAAAATCCGCTCCTTGGCGCGGCTTTTTTCCTCATCCCGTCGCGCCCCGCCGAAGATCATGTCGAAACCGCGCGAGTCCAACGCCTGACGCAGGGCGTCGGTCTTCATGATTTCCGTGTAGGCCCTGCACCCGTGACTGAAAGGGGTGACGCCCTGCCTGAGCCCTTCTTCGTTGGAGCAGGTGATGAGCTCAATCCCCAAACGGGCCGCGGTCTCATCCCGGAAGGATATCATCTCGCGGAACTTCCAGGTCGTGTCCACGTGGAGCAGGGGGAAAGGGGGCTTCATGGGGAAAAAGGCCTTGAGGGCCAAGCGGAGCATGACCGAGGAGTCCTTGCCTATGGAGTAGAGCATGACAGGCCGCTCCGCTTCGGCGACCGCCTCGCGGATGATGCGAATGGACTCGTGTTCCAGGAGGTGAAGCGCGTCTGTTTTATTCATCATTGCCTCCAGCCGGTAATCCTACGGAAACACCCGCATGTTGCGCGGCCTGATGAAGACCCTGTCGCCGGTCCGCAGAGCGAGCTCACGGTACCGTTCACGGGTCAGTTCGGCCTCGATTATCTCAAGGGTGTCAAGACGTTCAAGTTCGAACCGGGTAACCAGTCCGGCGCCGCGGATATGGCGCACGGCGGCTTCGATTTCATCGCTCCCTTGCCGGGCGCGGTTGATCTCGATGTCGTATGGCCGGACATAGGCAACGACGGTGCTGCCGTCCGCTTCCCGGCAATGGGGAAGGTCGATGCCGATATCGTCGATTTTCGCTGAT
>DATEVI010000411.1:0-3862 GCA_035281865.1 Geobacteraceae bacterium
CCCGCCTTTTTTCCCACCTGCCCGGAATGACAGGAAGAGAAGAGAGCGGATTTTGACTTTCAAGTTCCCTGACGCTTCACCCTAAAAACGGAATTAAAGGTCGCCGTCTTTACCCCGTCCTCGTCGAAAATCTCGGCCAAACCTTTTATAGTCCTGTCGTCACGTTCGGTAATACTTGCAACGGCCCGCACAGTGCCGCTTCTCACTGGCGCATGAAACTTGAGGGCCAACTCCACGGTTGCGAAATGCGTCCCCTCGGGCAGCACGCTTTTTATGGCTATCGCCACCGCCGTATCAGCAAGGGCTGTAATCGCGCCGCCATGCATCAGTCCCTTGCCCTGGGCAAGCTTCACCAGGAACGGCATGGTAAGCACCGCCCTCCCCTCCGCCGCCTCTTCGATCCGCATCCCCAGGTATTCCTCAAAAGGCGCGCATGCGATCCATTCCGGCAGTTCGAACGGCAACGGCCCTTCGGCCGGCATCGGTTTTTCGTACGCATCCTGATACATAGGTACCCTCCTCAGCGTAAATGACCATTACTTATCAATATAATTCAAGACTTACAACTCTTTTCTCCCAGGCGTTGAAGAGTCAGGCATTGGGTGCTACCATTTTTTGCAGGAGGTGCGGTCGGGAACCTGACAAGCACCTCACGCAAAGCCGCAAAGTCGCAAAGAAAACCTTAAGTTCATATTTAGATTTCAACAAACTATTCGTCTTTCTTTGCGTCTTGGCGTCTTTGCGAGAGCTAGATTTTTTCCTCCAACACCTTTAACGCACAAGAGGTGACAAACCATGAGATCCATGTTTCTGGCGCGGACGGCCGCTTATCTTGCAACTTTAGTTGCCCTGCTCTTTTTTGAACGGTTTTTCCCTTTTGCCGGCTCCGGGCAGAAGAAATCCTTCCGCGTCTCTTTCCATATCGGGATAAGCATTGTGAACAGCCTCGTCCTTTATTCCATCATGACATGGCCGATCTCTGCCGCCCTTTCACAATCCGCAATCCATCAGACGGGCCTCAGGCATGTCCTCGGAATTCACGGCGGAGTCGAGATCATCGCCACGGTCATCATGTTCGATCTCTGGGATTACTGGATGCACCTGGCAAATCACAAGATTGGATTGCTGTGGCGCTTCCACAGGGCCCATCATAGCGACATGGAAATAGATGTCACCACGGCCGCTCGATTTCACATCGGTGAACTGATTATTTCGACTGGTGTAAAATGTCTCATGATCCTTTTCTGGGGCCCTTCCCTGGCAGGGCTGGTAATCTTCGATCTGCTCCTGAACGGTGCTGCCCAGTTTCACCACAGCAACCTGAACATTCCGTTCAGGGTGCAGGATGCCATCGAGAGAGTCATCGTAACCCCAAGGATGCACCGGTGTCACCACGCCCTCCACCGGGACTGCGTCAATCACAATTTTTCCGCTATCCTCAGCTTCTGGGACCGAATATTCGGGAGCTACCATTGGGCAAGTGAGACCAGGGAAATGGAACAAATCGGCCTGTCCAGGCCGAGAGGACTGGAAACCATGCGGATAAAGCCTTTCCTTCTGACCCCATTCAAGAAATAGTAAGAAAAGCCCCCTGAAAAGGAGGCTTTTGACAGCAAGACACGAACTATCCGCTTCCTATTTGATTTCTTTTATATCGGTTCCCTCGTACGTATAGCGGGCTTCACCGTTCACTTTGTGGATTTTGGTATCAATTACCTGCAGCTTGTCCCCCTTCGGAACGAGCCAGAAATCAATGTCAAGTACGTCGGGACCGTCAACGGACTTAAAATCGACGCACGTGAAATAAATGGTCTGACCGTCCTTTTCAAAGGAGCGGACCGGGTCGTGAATCTTTGAAAGCTTCAGCTTCCAGTCTTTGTTGAGCTTCTCGTCACGAATCATGAAGACGCCCTTGTGGGCCTTGGACTGGGCATCAACATGCTTTTTGATGGACTTCTTCACAAAATCTGCGGAGATTTCCTTACCCGGATGCTCTACCTCCTCCCCCGGATGTTCCGCAGCCATAACAAACCCGGTATTGACGCAGAGAGACAGAATCAAAGCTCCAATTAAGTAAGACAGCGACTTTTTCATGGGTACACCTCCTTCTTGAATTGTTTTGCTACATACTTAATGGTAGATTCGTGAAATCTCATGTCAAGACTTTTCAAAAAAATCTTGCGGTTTCGCGGGGATTCCATGACCTCCACACTTCACGGCAAGAAAGAACTGTACCGCCTCCTCATTTTCTGGGTTCTAGCAGTCAGCTACATCCTCGTTTACTTTCACCGTCTTTGCCCCGCCGTCGTGGCGGTGGACATGATGCACGACCTTCACGCAAGCGGAGCACTTATCGGCTTTCTCAGCTCTGCATACTTCTACCCCTACGCCCTGATGCAGATCCCCGCCGGGCTTCTCTCCGATTCCTGGGGGCCGCGCAGGACCATTTCGCTCTTTTTTGTCTTCGCCTCCGCCGGTTCTCTCCTGCTTGGTCTAGCCCCTTCGCCTTTCTGGGCAATCGTCGGACGCATTCTTGTGGGACTCGGCGTGTCGACCCTGTTCGTGTCCACACTGAAAACACTTGCGGAATGGTTCCACGCCCGGAAATTCGCCACCATGACCGGCATATTGATGGCCATGGGCGGAGTCGGATCATACACCGCAGCCGCTCCCCTTGCCCTTTTGAGCTCCCGGTTCGGATGGCGTTTCTCTTTCGTTCTTGTGGCAATACTGACCTTGTTCATGGCTTTGCTTGTCTGGTTTATTGTTCGAGACAAACCTTCAGATATCGGATTGCCCTCCCCTGCGGAACACGCCCCGGCAAACAAGCCAACCGAAGGAATACTCAAGGGAATGGGCAAAGTCCTGTCAGAAGCCGCTTTCTGGCCGATAGCCATCTGGTTTTTCTTCGATTGCGCGGTTTTCTTCTCTTTCGGAGGATTGTGGGGCGGCCCCTGGCTCATGCACGTTTACGGCCTCAGCAAGGCCCAGGCGGGTCAGATCCTGTCCATGCTCGCGGTGGGCATGATGATCGGAAGTCCGCTGCTCAGCCGGCTCTCGGACCGGGTTTTCAGGGGCCGAAAAACAGTTATTATCTTGTCAAGCGCCGTGTCACTCCTGCTTACCGGTTTCCTTGCCTTTGCCACAGACACACTCACCACATCGTCCCTCTACCTCATCTGCTTCGGATTGGGAATCTTTTCCAGTTCCATTGCGGTAATCGGCTTCACCGCCACCAAAGAATTATTTCCGGCGCGGATAGCCGGCACTGCCACAGGTCTCGTCAACTTCTTTCCCTTCGCCGGAGGAGCGGTTTTTCAGCCTGTCCTCGGCTGGATACTGGAAAAACATGGACGCGTGGCAGGGAAATTTCCCCTGGAAAGCTACCGCGAGGCCTTTCTGACTCTCTTCATCTGCGCCGCCATCGCCCTGCTCGCCAGTTTTTTTGTCAGAGAAACAATGACGGAATAATGCCTCAAAAACATTTCCCCAAGATTTTTTACCGTTTGTCATTTCGAACGTAGTGAGAAATCTTGTGTCACGAAGAGCAAGAAAATAGATTTCTCCCTTCGGTCGAAATGACAACCTTTTTCCGGAATGCGTTCCTCACAGGTGGTAAAATAATACGACAAGACATGATTCCGCGAATATGTGTAAGCCGAAAAAATCGCAGAGACAACGTGACAATCAATGGAAACGCAAACAGCTAAAAACCTGATAATTCGTTGTCTGCCCATCCTCGCCTGGCTGCCTGGCTATCAACGGAGCTGGCTGCGGGCCGATTTCATTGCCGGGTTGACCGTGTGGGCGGTCATGGTGCCCACCGCCCTGGCGTATACCGGCATCGCCGGTGTCAATCCGG
>DATEVI010000412.1:0-4247 GCA_035281865.1 Geobacteraceae bacterium
CAGGAGGTTTCCCGATCCGACAATGGAAGCGAGAACGTCTTTCGTTTTCCCTTCGCCGCTGATGTCTCCGGACCCCCTTATTTCAAGGGATACTTTCTCCTTTGCAACCCCATCCAGGTTGATGCGGCCTGACCCGTTTAAGACCACACGCGTAAGCCCCGGCACTTGAAGGTTGATTTCGATTCGGTCTTTTGTCGTAAAGCTCTTTTCGCAGGAAATCAGGAGTCTTCCGTCTTTGGCATCAAAGGAGATCAGAGGCAGGATGTTGTCGTCACCCTTGATGGAGCATCGGGCTCGATTGCCGGTTGAGACTCTTACATTCGCGGAGATGTCGACTTCCAGTTCCTGAAATAGGGGGAATTCCCTGGTTTGCGTAACGATCTTCCCCGATCCTTTTGTGACATCATATGAATCCGAGCCAGTCATCACCTTTCCATCAATAATCACCATTCCGTTGTTTATCGCAATATTGTTTCCTGATGTTCGGATTGTTTTTCCGTTGATTGTGATGAGGGACTCCGCGTGCACCGAAACACAAAACATTGTGCATGCCGCTATTGCCATTACGTACTTCATTCTCATCTCCTTTTTGTGTGCAAATGAGCGGAAATTATATTGGATTAGCCATGTCAGAAACTTATCGGGCCATGGCGGAAAGTCAAGCCTGTGGCCAAAGTTTCTCCCTTTTTCTACCAGAGGAGTAAAATTGTTTGTAGGAAGGCTGACTTTTCAAGGCCGTCTGTTTATCGTTTATAGGGGGTTTTGGCGGAAACGCCCGGAAGGAAAAGATTATGATCTACAAAGACAGAAAGGACGCCGGGAGGCAACTGGTCGAGAAACTTGCCCATTACAGGGACAAGGCGGAGGTGATCGTTCTCGGGCTACCGCGCGGCGGGGTAGCGGTCGCCCGCGAAATTGCCGCGGCCCTCCATTGCCCGCTCGACATCCTCATCGTCAGGAAAATCGGATTTCCAGGCAATCCTGAATTCGCGGTCGGTGCGGTGTCCGAGACCGGTACCGTTGTGCTCAATGAGGATGTCGTGTCCGGTTACAAGGTGAGCAAATCTTATCTCGATCAGGAAACAGCACGGCAGAAGGAGGAGATTTCACGGCGTGTCGCCCTTTACCGTGGTGGTAAAGGAGTCCCTCCCCTGGCAGGAAAGACCGTTATTCTGGTGGATGACGGGGTTGCAACCGGTGCGACCATGAAGGCGGCCATCCTTACCCTGAAACAGGAGCCGATCGCCAGGCTCGTTGCCGCCCTGCCGGTCGCCTCACAGGAGGCGGAGCGGGAAATCGCATCCATGGTGGATGAGTGTGTTTGCCTGTTGGCTCCGGAAGCCTTCGGGGCGGTCAGCCGCTTTTACCAGGATTTCAGGCAGGTGGAGGATGAGGATGTGGCGGCAATGCTGAAGTGACCGACCATGGACGGACAGGGTACGAGCCTGCAGTTTGAAGCGGGAATGGTGACACAATGGAACAGTCAGTGAAAATCAAGATAGAGACGGTTACCCTCGAAGGGGTACTGGTATTGCCGGAGCAGGCAAAAGGGATGGTGATTTTCGCCCACGGCAGCGGGTCGAGCCGTTTCAGTCCCAGAAACACCTACGTTGCCGGGGTGCTGCAACAGGCGGGGGTCGGCACTCTCCTCTTTGACCTTCTCACCAGTGAGGAGGACCGCATTTATGAGCATCGCTTTGATATCGACCTGTTGGCCCGGCGTCTTGTGGAGGCCACCCTCTGGCTTAGGGCATTGCCGGAGTTGAAGGGGGCGGCGCTCGGTTATTTCGGCTCCAGCACAGGAGCGGCGGCAGCCCTCCAGGGAGCGTCGGTATTGGGCGCATCCATCAAGGCGGTGGTTTCCCGCGGGGGGCGGCCTGACTTGGTGATGCAGTGCCTGGAGAAGGTGCTTGCGCCAACCCTCCTCATTGTCGGACAGTTCGATAGGCAAGTTCTGCAGCTCAACCGGCAGGCTTTCAACCGACTTGTCGCGGAGAAGGAATTGAGCGTTGTTCCCGGCGCAACACACCTTTTTGAGGAGCCCGGCGCCCTGGAACTCGTGGCGAATCTGGCGAAAGACTGGTTTGTCCGCTATTTGGGCTAGTTCCGGGCATGCCGCGCGGTCAGGTATGCAAATTGCGACATGAACGCGCAGAGCCGAAGGTTACTCGGCGAGGGAAAAATTTTTCCCATACCGGTCGAGGATCTTCAGCACTCCCTTCTTGTCCGCGGTCTTCCACGGCCCGACGGCCACGAGATTGAGGTTGTGCGGGGCAAACAAATCCATCGCCGTCTCCCGCAGCATGTCGGGACTGACCGCGGCGGCCTCTTGCTGGTCTTCCCCGATGTCCCTGAGAATACCCATCAACTCTCCCCATCCGAAGCGCGCTCCCATCTCATAGGTGGAATCCCTGCTGTATTCCAGATCGAAAAAGTAGCTGTTTTTCGCCCGTTCCAGTTCATCCGTCGGCACCGGCTCTGAGGCGAGGCGCGTGGTCTCCCTGAGGACCTCCTCCACTGCGGTGAGCAGATTCTCCGGCGCGGTGGAGAGGTCAACGGCAAAGCATCCCGTTTCCTCGTAGGCCGAAATTCCCGCACTCACGGAATAGACTATACCGAGTCTTTCCCTCAGCGTCATTAGCAGCCGGGCACTACCGCCGCCGCAGAGAATCCTTCTGATAAGCCGGCACGGCATTATTCTCCGGTCTTTGCGGGGGAAGCCGCGAAAGGCGATCTGAAGACCTACCTGGCTGTCCAGATCCTTGGCGAACAGGGTTTGCGGGGCGTTCTGGCTGTTGGGTGCGTCGGATATGTCGACCGGAGCCGGTCCGCACCATCTGCCGAAATGCTCCTCACACGACGCGAAGAATGAATCCGTGTCGACGCGTCCGGCCGCAACAATTACCGCGTTGTCGGGGACGTAATATCTCTCCATGTGTCCGCGCAAGTCTTCATCTGTGAATCCGGCGATCGTTTCCAGTGTGCCTACGGTCGGCATGCCGAGGGGGTGTCCGGGCCACAGAAGTCTGCTCGCAAGGTTGTCGAGATTGATATCTTCACCGCGCTCGTTGATGTCTTCCAGTGCTTCCTCGGTGATGATCCTTTTTTCTATGTCGATCCCCGGCATGGTGGGGCGTAACAGCATGGAAGAAAAGATTCTTACTGCTTCGGCTGTCTTGTCCGGGTGAACGCGTGAATAAAAGCAGGTGGAATCGCAATCGGTCGCGGCGTTGACGCTGCCGCCGATTGCCTCAAAAGCTTCCTCCAGTTCGAGTGTTGTTGGATAATCGAGGGTCCCCCGAAACAGCATGTGTTCCAGAAAATGGGAGAGTCCCGCCTTTTCCAGCAAATCATAACGCCCGCCGACCTTGAGATATACCGCCGTCTCTACGCTGTGCAGATGAGGCAATTCGGCGGCTATGAGACGCAGGCCGTTCGGGAGTGTTTTTCTGTGGCAGGTGATCATGGAACCTCCGGGCTGAAGTATTTGCACCTAGGCACAGTTTCAACCTATCGAAAAGGGGGAAATTTGTCAAAATATTTGCGTCCCCCGCCCCGCTCCCTTCATGTTGACTTGGAAAGTCAAATGGTGTAATTATAAGCCTTCATTTTTCAGGTTGTGGAGAAAGTTCAGTTATTTCCATAAGAAATGCGATTACCATAGACGTGGAAGACTGGTTTCACGTCTGCGGAATCGGCTACGAAACTCTCATAGGTCCCTCTCAATGGAGGGTGGCGCACAATACGGAGAGGGTTCTGTCCCTTCTCGCGGAATTCGGCGTCAAGGCCACCTTCTTCGTACTTGGGTCCGTGGCCGAGAGTGAACCGACGCTGGTTCCGATGATAGCGGCCGCGGGGCATGAGATTGCCTCGCATGGGTATTCGCACAGGCTGGTCACTCAACTTGACCCGTGCCAATTCAGGGATGAAGTGAGGCGAACGGGTGATATCCTCGATCGGCAGTCTGGAAAGAGACCGATCGGGTTCAGGGCGCCGCAATGGTCTTTGGGAGAATCCGTTGCATGGGCCTTCGATATCCTGCTTGAAGAGGGATACCGCTATGATTCCAGTCTGAATCCCCTACCCCTCGTCGGCAATAGCTCAGGATCCCGCACACCTTACAGAAGGAAAACCGGCAAAGGCAGTATCTTGGAAATCCCGCCGATGGTTACTCCTTCCCTTTTCGGCAACCTACCCACCGGAGGCGGGTGGGGTTTCAGATTCTTTCCCACAAAAATGATAAGCGG
>DATEVI010000413.1:0-3787 GCA_035281865.1 Geobacteraceae bacterium
CTTCAGCCACGGACACACACAGACCAAAGCTGACAATTCTAAATCCATGTTTAAGGTCTTGTCCTGATTCTGTCCGTGTGTGTCTGTGGCAAAAAATGGATTTTTCGGATTTGGATAAGAAACGATTTAACGAGAAAGAAAGATATATTTCATGCAGATGTAATATTGCCCTGTCACCATGTACCCCACTTGGGGAGGCCAGTTTGACACCGGCTCCGAGATAAGAATTTTGCAGGGTACTTCGCTGACCAGATCCATGAGGACCAGGAAGCCCGAGAAACAAGCTGAATGCGCGTTTTTCGGGCTTTTTTCTTTTAACACCCGAAATCCTTTTTGCCACGGACACACACAGACAAATGCGGACGATTAACAATCAGTATTTCATAGTTTTTGTCCTGATTCTGTCTGTGTGTGTCTGTGGCTAATTGCTTTTTTGGATTATTTCAGGAGGCTTCCCATGCTCAGTAAAGGAAGAATAACTGTTTTACGTGACTCTGCTCCATTTCAGAGAACGATCGTTGCCGGAGCCCTGACAATCCTTCTCGGTCTGCCCTTTCTCGCTTCCCACTCCTTGGCCGAAGAGGCCGGGTACAGGCCTTTCCATCCGAAAGCGCCCGCCGCTGTTATGGATCGTCTGACGGCCGGCACACCGCAGGACGTGATCGTCCTCTTCGACGACAGCGCCGTGGCGGACGAAGCCAAAACAATGCGCCGGGACAGGGGACTCGTCCATGACGACAACGCCGTTCTTGAACTCAAAGGACGGCGTTACAGGGACATCAGACAGAGGGTGCTCAATGCGCTTCCGTCCGGAGAGTTCGAAATAAAACGCGAATACAGCCACCTTCCCATGGCCTTTCTCAAGGTCCGCACCAAGGCGGCAATGGACAGGCTCCTGGACAGGCCGGACGTCCTGGCCGTCTACGAAAATCGTAAAATTTACCACCAACTCACACAGAGCCTTCCACTCGTCGACCAACCGGAAGCCGCCTCAGTCGGATACAAGGGAGAGGGGATCACGGTTGCGGTCATCGACACGGGGGTCAATTACACGAATTCCGCCTTCGGCTCCTGCACTTCGCCGGGGGTTCCCTCCGGGTGCAGGGTAGTCGCCTCAGTGGATTTAGCTGAAAATGACGGGGTACTGGACTCCAGCGGCCACGGCACCAATGTGTCGGGAATCATCGCCGGAACGGCGTCCAAGACGAAAATCGCCGCAGTCGACGTATTCGAATCGGACGGATCTTCCACATATGATCTTCTCGTCGCCGGGATAAACTGGGCAATCGACAACAGGTCGGCCTACAATATTTCCGTCATCAACATGAGCCTGGGTGATGGACTGAAGAATACCTCCGCCTGCGGCAGCTATATTACCAACGCCTTCATGACACCTATCGCCAACGCCCGCTCGGCAGGAATAATCCCCGTAGCGGCATCCGGCAACGAAGCCTATAGCGACGGTATGGCCAAACCGGCCTGTACCCCAGGAGTCGTTTCGGTGGGGGCGGTGTACGACTCGAATATGGGACAACTCGCCTGGAGCACGTGCACCGACTCCTCCACAGCCGCAGACCAGATCGTCTGCTTCTCCAACAGCGCCAATTTCCTCACCATGCTCGCGCCCGGAGCCAAGATCACCGCAGCCGGATACATCTCGTCCGGCACCTCTCAGGCATCTCCGCACGTTGCCGGCGCCGTCGCAGCCCTGCGCGCTGCATTTCCATCCGAAACCCTCGATCAGACCGTCTCGCGCCTCACCGGTAACGGTACACAGATAACGGACCCGCGCAACGGCGTCACCAAACCCCGACTCAACCTCCTGGCAGCCATCGGCGCGCCGGGCAACGACCTCTTCGCCGCCGCGCCATTGCTGGTCGGCAATAACGGTGTTGTCACCGGGAGCAACTATAACGCCACAAAAGAGACCGGAGAACCGAATCATGCCGGCAACACTGGCGGGAAGTCCGTCTGGTGGAAATGGTCTGCGTCCTTTACCGGCGTCGCCACTTTCGACACCCACGGCAGCGGATTCGACACGCTCCTTGGCGTCTACACCGGTACAGGGGTCTCAAGTCTGAACCAGGTAGCCGCCAATAACAACGACGGTTCCGGTGGAGGAACAAGCGGCGTGACCTTCACCGCCGTTGCGGGAACGGAATACCGCATCGCCGTCGATGGTTACGGCGGCGCTTCCGGTCCGGTGACCCTGAACTGGAATCTCGCCCCCCAGGCGGATCTTTCGCTTTCCGCTGGCGATTCCCCCGACCCGCTCGCGGCAGGCGACGACCTTACCTACACCCTCACCACCCTCAATCTGGGCCCTTCGACCGCGACGGGAGTCACCCTCACCGACATTCTGCCGGCGAATACCCTGTTCGTATCGGCATCGGACGGCTGTTCCCAGTCGGGCGACACCGTCACCTGTGCCCAGGGCAGCCTGGCCGCTGGAAATTCGGCTGCGGTAACAATTGTCGTCCGGCCGCAGGCGGCAGGCACACTGAACAACAGCGCAAGCGTCTCCAGCGACGCCTCGGACCCCGTGTCCGGCAATAACGCAGCCGCAACCGACACGACAGTAACCGCTGCGCCACCTGTCGCAGTCCCGGCGCATTCGCAGTGGGGTTTGCTCTTCGTCGTTGCGCTTCTTGGATTGTATATGGCCCGGAAGCCGGGAAATGTTACTTAAAAAGGGAAAGCTGGAAGGGGTATTTAATTTCCATTCGAAACTCGGGAAAAATTCTTATGTTAGTCGGGTTGGGGCTTTCCCGGAGCAAATAGTACGGCCTTCGTGCAAGAAGAGCTTTCGAGGGAAAGCGGTCGAATTTACTGATTACTCGATTCGAGTGACAAAAGATGACAGATTACTATTTGTTCCGGGAAAGTTCCAACCCAACTCCTGGCACATGCTTTCCGGATAGGCATTAGAAAAAGGATTTGGAAGTACGGTTTATTGTAGGTCAAGACAAAGACGGAATTCTTAATGCCCGAAGGGCCGAAACGAACTGATCCTCGTCAACGAGGAAATCGAGTTCCTTTTTCACCAACAAGGGATCCCCGGTCCTCGCTTCCAACAGGTTGCACAGATGGATCATGGTATTGAGGTCCGTATCAACGAATTCGATACCTGCGAGGTTGTCGCTGCAATGCACCACTTCCACCATGAATTCCAGGTAAAAATCCGGGTTGCCCAAATTGAAGGAGAGGCGACAACTATCTCCCGGCCGGCAGGTAATTTCGCCGTCGAACTCTATAAGTGCCCCTTTAAGTGAAACATTCACCAAGCGGCCTTCGACGAAATGATCGTCATATTCCACCACGCATTTCTCTTCAAATTTTATCCGGCTGAAACGTCTTTTCTCCATGCAATACCTCCTTCGAGTCATCCGGAGTTCTTTAAATATGAAATCAGATATCATTAAGCACATCAAAAGGCAAGTTAAGATCGCGTCACAAATCATCTTTCTTCCGTAACCATCATTTGTAACACTATTGTAACAAGATGATATGCATATATGCGATAGAATATCAAATATAGGATAAATTCAGGACAGCAGACGGTAAGGATGATATGACCGACACCGCACTTTATCATATCGTTACCAAGGTTCCGGTTGCAAAACCCTCGGACTCCATCGGATGTGTAATGACTTCCCTCCGGAGTTCCTCTTACGAATCGGTCGAGGCCGTATATGTAACGGATGATGAGGGGAAGCTGTGTGGTGCGGTACGGCTGGCCGACCTGCTGCGGTTGCCTGAAGATGTGACCATCGGGGAGGTGATGTCC
>DATEVI010000414.1:0-5922 GCA_035281865.1 Geobacteraceae bacterium
ATGACGAGCATGGGACAGATGTAACCGACGACAATTCCCTCGGAATTCCTGGCGACCATCGGAAAGGAATGGGCCGAGTTCAGTTCCCCCGAGAAAAGAATTCTTCCCCAGGGCGAAGGAAATGATGCCTTCTCGATGGCCAGAACGGCATCCAGATCATCCTCGGTCATAGGCCGGATTGTTATAACTTCCAATACTTCCCTCGTTGCGGATTCAATGACGTGACATGTGTTGAAGTGGCGCTATACTGAAATGCGAGATTATTGCAAACGATGTCCGATTTCAATGATATAATTAGCTTCCATCCGAAAACTAATTAACGGGCGCTCTGCCACCCAAAGCGGACGGACAGTTTCAGTTTGACTTTTCCCGGATTATGGTTTAGTTATTCTACTTCACTTTTATGGGAGGAACAAGAGTTGAGTAGTGACAGTGTTACATACAAAGATGCCGGTGTGGACATCGATTCCGGTAACAAGTTTGTCAAACTGATCAAGCCGCTGGTCAAGGCTACATACCGACCCGAGGTCATGGCGGATCTTGGCGGATTCGGAGGTCTTTTTTCCCTTAACACCAGTAAATACAACAATCCTGTTCTGGTGTCGGGTACCGACGGAGTCGGCACGAAGCTCAGAGTAGCGTTTCAGGCGGACAGGCACGATACCATAGGTATCGATCTCGTTGCAATGTGCGTCAACGACATTGTCGTACAGGGAGCGGAACCTCTCTTTTTCCTCGATTATTTCGCAACCGCAAAGCTCGACCCGGAAAAGGGAGCACAAGTGGTCAAGGGCATCGCGGAAGGCTGCTCCATGGCGGGCTGCGCCCTTATCGGCGGTGAAACGGCGGAAATGCCAGGATTTTATTAACCCGGTGAATATGACCTTGCCGGTTTCGCGGTCGGTGTCGTCGACAGGGACAAAATAATTGACGGATCAACCATCACGGTGGGCAACAAGCTCATCGGCATAGCTTCCAGCGGTCTGCACAGCAATGGCTATTCGCTTGCCCGCAAGGTGCTGTTTGAACGGCTCGGGCTCGGCGTCAACGACGAACTTCCCGGCATCGGCAAGACCGTAGCCGAAGAATTGTTGACCCCAACCCGCATATATGCAAAGACGATACTCAATCTTCTGCGGGATTTCCGGATTAACGGCATCGCTCACATAACCGGCGGAGGCCTGCTGGAAAACATCCCAAGAATCCTTCCCAACGGCTGCACCGCGGTAATAAACAAGAACTCCTGGACGATGCAGGACATTTTCGTGATTATCCGCAATGCGGGCAATATCGACGAAATGGAGATGTTCCGCACCTTCAACTGCGGTATCGGCATGGTCCTGGCGGTTCCCGATAATGAAGCCGAAGAAGTGCTGTTACGCCTTTCCGGTCTGAATGAACAGGCCTACGTCATAGGTGAAATCGGCAAATGTGAGATCGGCAGGGAAGTTGTCGAACTTGTCTGATGAATTTTCCTGTTGATGTTCGGGTGTCTTGATGTCTGATCCGCTAAGAATCGGGGTTCTCGTCTCCGGGACCGGTTCAAACCTTCAATCCATAATAGACAACTGTGAAGCAGGAAAACTCAACGCCCGGGTTGCCTGCGTTATCAGCAACAATGCCGGGGCTTTCGCCCTTGAAAGAGCGAGAAAGCACGGCATTCCCGCTCTCTACCTGGATCACCGCTCATTTTCTACAAGAGAGTCTTTTGACTCCGCCATGGTCGACGTACTACTGAAACACGATGTCCGTATGGTGGCTCTTGCCGGCTTCAACAGGATAGTTTCATCCGTGCTGCTGGAAGCCTTTCCCTGGGCAGTGTTAAATATCCACCCCGCCCTCCTGCCCGCCTTTCCCGGTTCCAAAGCCCAGCGCCAGGCATTCAATCACGGTGTGAAAATAGCAGGGTGTACCGTGCATTTTGTCGATCCGGGAACCGACAGCGGCCCGATCATCATACAGGCGGCGGTTCCGGTCTATGATACCGACACGGAACAGTCCCTAACCGAAAGGATCCTGGGCGAAGAGCACAAGATCTACCCGAAGGCCATCCAGCTTTTTGCCGAAGGGCGCCTGTCGCTGGACGGCAGAAAGGTAATTATCAAACCACCTATGGTCGCTCCAGTCAGCTTTCTTGAAAACCCGTCGGCCGAACTTTCGTAAGATTTTTCTCCAACCACCCTTTCCAGTCGAACCGCCCGTAATCCATGAATAAAGATACCGGAATAAAAGTGTCGAGTTCATTTATGCACTGGTTGAACAACATGTGTGTAAACTGTTGAAATAGGGCTATTTCTGTTTGGAAGCACGTGGAGAAATTCCAGTGCAGTTCAGTGTTTGCCAAAGGGTTCCCGCCCGAAAAATTCATCGAACACCACTCGTCATGAAAAACTTCCCCTGAAACATCCACAAGCGGAATGCCGTTCAGACGGCAGGTCATTGGACGATAGTCATATGCAAGACACTCCCCGGTATCCGACAGAAGCGGACAGGGGGTTTCATCGTCATCCGGCATCAACTCTTCCCAGTCCTCTTCGGGCCTCACATTGAGAATGAATGGTTCATCAAACTCCGGCCAAAACCGCCGCAATGACTTCAGTCGCTTTTCCGACTTTTGCAGAACAGCCTGCCGGGTGTTTTCATCCAGCCGGTCAAAACCGGTTTTCAGATACCAGGCGTCCAGAAGCGTAATGTCGAAATGCCCCCGACAGCATGCAGAACAGCCCTGCGCACACTTGATTTCGCTCGGCGAATTGGCGAGACAGCGTCCGAACCACTGGTCAACTGCTGAAAGAAGTGCGCCGTAATGTTGGAGAACTGTTATCATAGGAAAAAATAATTCAGATCGGCCTCAGCCATTAGTTTTTAAGAGAAAATAAAAGGCGACGCTTCAAACGCCGCCTTCCGTGTAAAATTTGCATTAAATGATGGATTAACTGAGTATATCCGACTTGGTAAATATCGCCTTCAGCCAATACCCTTCCTTTTCAATATTCTCCCTGCCGCCTTCTTCACGATCAACCAGGGTAACAACACCAAGTACCTTGAGGCCTTCCTCTTCTGCCCGCTTTATCGCCCTAAGAGAAGAACCGCCGCTTGTTACGACATCCTCGACAATGACCACACGTGCTCCAGATGGAAGGTTCTTGCGCCCTTCCAGCCATGCGCCGGTCCCGTGTCCCTTGGCCTCCTTGCGGATGATGAACGCAGGTATCGGTTTTCCCTCCAGAAAACCTGCAACGGAGGTCGCCGTCGCTATGGGGTCTGCGCCGAGGGTCATTCCACCCACACCTTGGACATCTTCCACCCCCCTGATCGCCTCAAAGAACAGCTTTCCGGTCAAGTACCCACCTTCCGCATGCAGTGTCGTCTGCTTTCCGTCAAAGTAAAAATCGCTTTCTACCCCCGAGGACAGCATGACCCTTCTTTTTTCGTAGGATTTCTCGATAATGATTTTTTTCAGTTTTTCTTTTTCGGTCATTCGTTATCTACTCCGTTTCAAAAAGGCCCAGCTGCGGTTCGGAATTCAGCAACGGGAATTTTACAGGATATCCGCCGGAAAAACATGCCCGGCAGTAGGATTCTTTCGGGGTGCCGACAGCGGCCATCAATCCCTCTTCGGAAAGCTAACCGATTGAATCGGCGGTAATATACTTACGTATTTCTTCTATGGAGTGGGACGATGAGATGAGCTCTTTGCGCGTCGGCGTGTCGATGCCGTAGTAGCAGGGATAACTGGTTGGTGGTGAGGATATGAGGGCATGGACCTCCTTTGCCCCGGCGCTCCTTATCATTTTTATGATTTTCCTGGATGTGGTCCCGCGAACGATAGAGTCGTCTATTACTACCACCCGCTTACCTTCCAGAATGTCCCTGACCGGATTAAGCTTTATTTTGACTCCGAAATGACGGATGGACTGTTGCGGTTCGATGAACGTGCGCCCCACGTAATGGTTGCGAATGAGGCCGAACTCGAACTGGAGCCCGGACTCCTGGGCATATCCCAGAGCCGCCGGCACACCGGAGTCGGGAACAGGGATGACTATGTCGGCGTCCAGCATATGTTCCCTGGCAAGCTGGCGCCCCAGCTCTTTCCTTACTTTATAAACGTTTTTCCCGAAAATGTACGAGTCCGGACGGGCAAAATAAACAAATTCGAAAACGCACGGTGTGGGCTGCACCTTTTTGAACGGGAAATACGATTTCAAACCATCCTTATCTACAACGATTACCTCTCCCGGTTCAATCTCCCGGATGAGTTTAGCTTCTATGAGATCCAGCGCACAGCTCTCGGAAGCCACAACATAGGAATCGCCGAGCCTGCCTAGGCAGAGAGGTCTGAAGCCGTTCGGATCACGCACTGCCACCATTCTGGTCTCGGTAAGCAGCATAAGACAGTAGGCGCCCTCAACCCTGTTTAAAGCCTCGGTGAGACGATCGACGATGGAGCTTTCCTTGGACATTGCCAACAGATGAATCAGTATTTCCGTGTCCATGGTAGTCTGGAAAATCGACCCCCATGCTTCCAGTTCATCCCGGATGAGCTGGGCATTTACGATATTTCCGTTGTGTGCAACGGCAATCGAACCCCTTGAATAGTCGACCATTATCGGCTGGACATTTTTCAGAACGGATGATCCGGTCGTTGAATAGCGGACATGACCGATTGCCGCCCTCCCCGGTAGTTGTTTGAAGATTTCCTGGTTTCCGAACACATCGGCCACCAGCCCCATATTCTTATGGGAGTGCAGATTGCTTCCATCGGAAGAAACGATACCGCAGCTCTCCTGCCCCCTGTGTTGCAGGGCGTAAAGCCCCAAGTATGCCAGATTTGCGGCTTCGGGGTGATTGAATATTCCAAAAACACCGCACTCTTCTTCAGGCCTCATGAGTTTCATTATTGCACGGCTCCTTTATACGAAGACAGATTCAAGGGCGGAATGTGCCGGTCGAAACACCGGCTTCAAACTTGGACGCGGCATTCATTGCCATTGAGGGCGCCGTTCCACTGTCGTTGAGAAACACCTTCGTATTGATTATTACTGCCAGACAACCATCATTACGGCTCAGTACTTCAAGACCATTTCCGGATTTCCAACTCCGGATTGCATCAACCGGCGGCCAACAGATGGCCTTTGCAGACCGCCTTTGACCACACATCATGTAATTTTTTCACGAATATGTAATAGTTACAAGAGTTTTTTCCTGACATACTCCACAGCGTTCCTGAACAGAATGAGCCCGTCGCCTTCTTCTGGCAGTTGCTCCCTTGTCCAGCGGGGATGATTTGTCCTGTGGACGAAGGCTTCCGGGTGGGGCATGAGTCCCATAAGCCGCCCGGTCTCATCACAGATTCCGGCAATGGCATTCATGGAACCATTTGGGTTTAGAGGAAATTCCATGGTAGGAGCCGAATAATCGGGGTCGGAATATTTAAATACGGCAAGATTGAGATCCTCAATATTTTTAAGGACTTCCGGTGAATCGACGTAGAATTTGCCTTCACCGTGCCGTATCGGCAGATAGATGCCCTTTTCAATTCCACGGGTGAAGACCGACGGCGACCCTGGATTATTTTTCAAGTAAACCCAACGGTCCTGGAAGCGGCCACAGTCGTTAAAGGTGAGTGTCGCAACCTGTTTAAGCCTGCTTCCGCCAAGGGAAGGCAACAGCCCCATTTTTACCATCAGTTGGAAACCATTGCAGACTCCGAGGATCAGTTTGCCGTCGTCCATGAAACGCAGAAGCTGTTCCAGGAGATGCTCGCTGCCTCCCGCAATCCGGGCATATTTGAAACGGTTTGCCTGTGCCTTTGCGCTGCCCAGATCATCACCATCCAGAAACCCTCCTGTAAGGTTCAAAAAATGGTAATCATCGAGCCGTACCTCGCCGTACAGTATCTCCGATATATGCGCAATCTTC
>DATEVI010000415.1:0-2770 GCA_035281865.1 Geobacteraceae bacterium
CGGCGAATTCTCGGTACTGGTCAAGCCCTGACAGAGCCTCCGGAAAAAGCATGTCGGCGCCCGCGTCACGGTATCGACATGCACGTTCAATGGCCGGCTGCAGCCCCTCCACGGCAACCGCGTCGGTCCGTGCCATAACCACGAAGTCCGAGTCGGTTCTGGAATCCACGGCGGCCTTGATCCGGTCCGTCATCTCGTCCATGCCAACGACCGCTTTCCCCGGACGATGCCCGCAGCGCTTGGCGACAACCTGGTCCTCGATATGCACTCCGGCCGCGCCCGCCCTGGTCATCTCCCTGATGGTACGGCCGATCATCAGCGCACCGCCGAAACCTGTGTCGATATCGACCAACAGCGGCAGGGTTGAAGCGGACGTGATGCGGCGCACGTCCTCCAGCACATCGCCGAGGCTGGTCATGCCGAGGTCCGGAAGGCCGAACGATGCATTGGCAACACCGGCTCCAGAAAGGTAGAGGGCTCGAAAACCAACCTTCTCAGCCATTATGGCAGCGTATGCGTTGATAGCCCCGACCACCTGGAGCGGCTTTTCCTCGGCTACCGCCACGCGTAATTTTTTTCCCGGTGACAATTTCCCGTTCATGCAGTCACACCCTCCGCTCCGCAGTGGTTCATTCCTTCAGTAACTGCCATTCCGCGTAACCGTCCTTTCTTTCCTCTATCCTTACACCGCGCAATAACGCATTTCAGCCGCAGTCGGCAAGACGCAGCATAACTCAGTTGATACCACACTATCGGGAGAAATCAAGGAAGGGAGCGACCGAAGGTGCATCCGGATCGCGGCCGAAGGCCGCTCCCACACACCGGTCCGCCTAGTTGAGGAAGTTTAGTACAAATGAGGTTGGGGAGGAAATTGGACAGAGTACTGTGAATGAGGCGTAATGCATCAACCATACTCGTACCGCTACTTCAGGGCATTTCGCAAACACTCCCTGAGGGCTTCCATGGTATAGGGTTTTTGAATGAAGCCGGTCGGGGCCATGCCCGCAAAACGCGATGCAATGTCATGCTCGGCATAACCGCTCGATATCACCACACTAACATCGGGACTGATGCGGCGCAGTTCCCGAAACGTCTCAACACCATCCATGCAAGGCATGGTCAGATCGAGGAGCACGACATCGATCTTACCGTCCACGCTGCGATATGACTCCAGCGCTTGGCAGCCGTCGGCGGCGGTGTGCGTCTGAAAGCCGATCATTTCGACCATCTCCTTGCCCAGTATACGGATTGTTTCGTCGTCGTCCACCAGCAGGACCGTGCCCGTGCCTTTCCAGGTATCCGCTCCCTCGTCGCTTGTTCTTTCAACCCTGTCGATTGCACCCTCCGCAACGGGAAAGAGCACCCTGAAAGTGGTGCCGTTGCCAGGCTCGCTGTAAACCCTGAGCGCCCCCTTATGCCCCCTTACTATTCCCTGTACCGCGGCCAGTCCCAGACCTCGCCCCGTGAATTTAGTGGTGAAAAACGGCTCGAAAATGCGGCTTTGAGTTTCCTTGTCCATGCCGCACCCGGTATCGGATACCTCGACCCACACGTAGGGACCTTCCGGGAGACCATCGCTCAGGTACATTTCGCCCAGATAGCCGTGCGTGCACACCCTGCTGCCCGTCGAGACGGTGATGACTCCGTTTTCGTCACCGATGGCCTCCGAGGCGTTTATCACCAGGTTCATCACTACCTGGCGTATCTGGCTGGCGTCCCCGGAAATGGGAGGGAGCTTTTCGGCGAGGTTCAGGTTGAAGACGGCCTTCTTGGTAATTGACGACTTGAGGAGACTGTCCATCTCCAGGATCAGGTCCCCCGGATGGATGGTTTCGATGACGAACCTTCCCTTTCCTGAATAATCGAGCATCTGTCGGCAAAGCTCGGCTGCCCGGTGCGATGCTTTTTCGATCTCCCGGATGCAATGGCGAACAGGAGATGTGAGGGGGAGTTTCATGAGGGCCAGACCGGCGTAGCCCATTACGGCCGTCAGGATGTTGTTGAAGTCGTGGGCAATGCCGCCTGCCAGCACACCCAGACTTTCCAGCTTCTGGGTCTGCAGGATCTGCCTTTCAAGCTGCAGGCGGCCCTCCTCCGCCCGTTTCAGGTCGCTGATGTCACGGATGGATTCGATGGCGCCGACGACGCGGCCGTTCTTGTCGTGCAGAGGGGAAACCTTGAGGAAAAGATGGGCGCCGTTCCCATTAAAGAGGCGCTGGCAGAAGACCTCGGAGAGGATCGAGTCCCCCTTTCTCCGGATGTAGGCATAGCGCGCCTCCAGCTCCGGATCACAATCCCATATCAGGTCCAGGAGATGCTTCCTCCGCTCGCCGTAGAATGGAATCATGTACTCATAGTCCCCCCTGCCGATCATATCCCGGGCGGGAACCCCCGTCATCTCCTCGATTGCCCGGTTCCAGACGATGACTTTCCTGTCTTCGTCGATGGCAAGGGTTGCATCGGGAAGGAAGTTGACGACATCGGCAAGCCTCTGTTCGGATTCCTTCAGGGCTTCCTCGGCGAACGTCTTCTCCAGGAAACGTTTCCTGTTTGCCGACCACATGAAGCCGATACCCGCCAGCCCCAGGATCCAGATGAAACCATGCCCGAAAGATATTGCGTGAAGATTTGACTGGGTAATGGCCATGTACGGCGCCATGGGAACCGACACGCTGAGGCCGCCGCGCAGGTCTCCCACCTTGTAGCCTTGCCTTTCGTGGCACGCAAGACACGCCTTCTCAGTGACCAGCGGCCGCATCATGCGCAGGTG
>DATEVI010000416.1:0-5077 GCA_035281865.1 Geobacteraceae bacterium
AATTCGTTCCCTTTGCTTCGCAGGTCGCACCAAAGGGAAACCGGTGACCGGGTCTGACTTTGTAGGTCTTCAATGTGTCTCTATCCTCCTTTGCCGCTAGTCCCAAGCCGCTAGCCCCCAACCCCCGCCGCCTTGTACGCCGCATCGACAATTGCCGCGGCCTCTTCCTGGATCTTTTGCAGATGTCCTTCCCCACGGAAGCTCTCCGCATATACCTTGCAGATATCCTCCGTGCCGGAGGGACGGGCGGCGAACCAGCCCCCTTCGGTTACCACCTTGAGCCCTCCGATGTCGGCGCCGTTACCCGGAGCTCTCGTCAGGGCGGCGGCAATAGGTTCCCCGGCGAGGGTCTTTGCGGTGATATGGTCGGGGGATAACTTCTTGAGCACGGCCTTCTGCTTGGGCGTTGCCGGAACATCGATCCTTCGGTAATAGGCCTTGCCGAATCTCTCCTCCAGTTCTCCGTAAAGCTCGCCCGGGTCCTTTCCGGTCCTCGCCGTCATCTCGCAGGCAAGCAGATCCATGATGATTCCGTCCTTGTCCGTCGTCCAGACCGTGCCGTCCCGCCTCAGAAACGAAGCCCCGGCGCTCTCTTCTCCACCGAAACCCAGGGAGCCGTCGATCAGTCCGTCCACGAACCACTTGAAACCGACCGGCACCTCGATCAGGCGCCTGCCGATAGATGCTGCGACGCGGTCGATCATGGACGTGGAGACCAGGGTTTTTCCGACGGCCGCATCCTTTCCCCAGCCCGGCCGGTTCTGGAACAGGTACCAGACGGCGACGGACAGGTAATGATTCGGATTCAGGAGACCCGCGCCCCTGGTCACGATCCCGTGCCGGTCCGCATCCGTATCGTTGCCGAAGGCGATGTCGTATTTATCCTTGAGTCCGATCAAACCCGCCATGGCGTATGGCGAGGAACAGTCCATCCGTATCCTGCCGTCATGGTCGAGTGTCATGAAAGAGAACGTGGGATCAACGACACGGTTAACCACCTCCAGGTCGAGGCCATACCTTTCCGCGATGGGATCGAAATAGTCCACGGCCGAGCCGCCAAGAGGATCGGCGCCTATCCTGAGTTTCCCCTTTGCTATTACCTCCATGTCCACCACGTTGCCGAGATCCTCCACGTAGGGAGCCACGAAATCATATTCGTGGGAGGAACCGGCCTTAACGGCTTTCTCAAAAGGCATCCTGCGTACCGCCTTCAGTCCCTGGGCGATAATCTCGTTAGCCCTGTTTTCGATCACCCGGGTCGTTTCGGGACCCGCGGGTCCCCCCTCGGGCGGATTATATTTGAACCCGCCGTCTTCCGGCGGATTGTGGGAAGGTGTGACGACCACGCCATCCGCCAGCCCTTCCCTTCTGCCCCGGTTGTAAGTCAGGATTGCATGGGAGACGGCCGGGGTGGGCGTGTAGCGGAGGCCTTTCTGGAACATCACCTCGGCACCGTTGGCGGCGAAAACCTCGAGAGCGCTCTTGAGGGCCGGTTCGGAAAGGGCATGGGTATCCATCCCCATAAAGAGCGGGCCGTTGATGCCTTGCAAATTCCTGTAGTCGCAGATGGCCTGACTGACGGCCAGGATATGGTGCTCATTGAAGGTGTTTTTCAATGAAGACCCTCTGTGGCCCGATGTTCCGAAGGCGACCCGCTGAACTGGATCGGAAACATCGGGTTTGTTGGCGTAATAGGCCGCGACAAGTTGTGGAATATCGACAAGCTGTGATTTCGGCGCCGGCTTGCCGGCTAGTTCATGAAGCATTATTTCCTTACCTCCAGATTGATGATTTCGAGGCGGTGGTTCGCCTCGGGATATTTTGCCGATGGCCCTTCCGTTAAAAGCGCTATATTCCCTTCCATTCCATGGGCCTCGATCCATGTTCGCAAATAATATTGCCAGTTCTCCGGATGGTCGGTTTCATGAACCGAATGGACACCGTAGGAGAACTGCAACTGCCGGCAGGCTTTTTCCTGCGAGCTCACCGCAATTACCCAAACCGGCAGCCTGAACCGGCTTATACTCCGCGCGGTTGCGCCGCCGTGGGTCGGCACGAACACGGCCGCCGGAGTAGAGTATTGCAGGACCGTTTCCACGCTCAGGTCGATTAGACGGACCGGAGTGATCTTGTCCTTGAGATCGATCCCCTTGAACATTTCCCGCGCCGTGATGCCGGGACGGGTGGGCTCGATGGCGGCGGCTATTTTGGCCAGCATGGCCGTCGACTCAACAGGATAGCCGCCCATGGCCGACTCAGCCGAAAGCATGACGCAATCGGTGCCGTCAAGGATCGCGTTCGCCACATCCGTCGCTTCAGCCCGGGTCGGCCTGCTGTTCGAGGTCATCGACTCGAGCATCTGCGTCGCCGTGATTACCGGTTTGGCGCGCATGTTGGCCTTGCGCATGAGCTGTTTCTGCACCACGGGGATCTGCTCGATGGGAAGCTCGACCCCGAGATCGCCGCGAGCGATCATGATGCCGTCCGCGGCGGCGAGGATATCGTCTATGTTGCCAAGCGCCCGCGACCGTTCAATCTTGGCGATGATGAAGGGGTGGTAACCGAGGGCGGCCGCGGCCTCGCGGACGGCCTTGATATCCTCCGCGCTTTCCACAAAGGACTGGCTTACGGCATCCACGCCGTTTTCCAGGGCGAATTTCAGGCAGTTGTAATCATGGTCGGTAAAGGCGCTGATTCCGAGATGGATGCCGGGCAGGTTTAGCCCCTTGCGGGAGCGCAGTTCGCCGCCGACGATCACCCGGCACTGCACATCGGTTCCGGACACTCCCATTACCTCAACCTGGATAATTCCGTCGTTCAAAAAGAGCATGTCGCCCTGTTTCACCGCTTGGGGAAGGCGGGAAAAGGTGACGGAGACGCGTGAGGAATCACCGACAATATCCTCGGTGGTAAGCGTGAAAAGATCACCCGGCTTCAGGTGCAGGGGCTCAGGGTCAATCCGGCCGACCCGCATCTTAGGACCGGGCAGATCCGCCATAATGGCGAGACGGCGCCCAGTAGACATTGCCGCGGCGCGCAGGTTCTCTATCACCTGCCTGTGGTCGGAGAACTCTCCATGGGAGAAATTGAGACGGGCAACGTTCATACCGGCCATCAGCATCTTCTCCATGACCTCGCGGGAGGAAGACGCAGGACCGATGGTGCAGACGATCTTGGTTTTGTTCAATGGCAGTTTCATGGATACCTCATCCCTATCTCATATCATGCGGCTGCCCGGTGGAGGCGAGCACGCTGCTCCATATCCAGCTCTCCGGGTCGATCTTTTTGCGTTCTGAAGCTGCGAGCGGTATGGGCACGTGGGTAAAGTGCTGATTCCAGAACCCCACCACCATGTCCGTTCTCCCCGTCATTCCGGCGTGAACGGCGTTGTGCCCAAGTAACAGGCAGAAAGCCGAGTCATGGGGGTTTGCCGGCATGCTCCGTATGATGTAGCTCGGGTCGATGTACTTCAGGTTTATTTCCATGTCGATCCCCCTGAAGTGATCCTTGATCGCGTCTCTCAGGAAGATACCCACGTCACCGTAACGGATGTTGCCCGAAGCATCCCTCTCGCCCGTCCTGCCGGTGATTCCCTGACCAGCCCCCTCCGCGACGGCGATAACCGCGTGTCCCCTCTCTTCCAGGCGCTTCCTGATGGCGCGGAGGAAACCTTCCAGGGAAAAGGGCACCTCGGGAACGAGGCAAAAATTGACCATGCTGTCCACGATGCTTGCGAAGGCGGCAATGAACCCCGAATCCCGGCCCATCAGCTTCACCAGGCCGATGCCGTTCCGCGCTCCCTCCGCCTCGATGTGAGCTGCATAGATCGCCCGATGGGCCTCGGCAACCGCCGTTTCGAAACCAAAAGACTTCTGGATGAAGGAAATATCGTTGTCAATGGTCTTCGGTATCCCGATGACCGCGATCTTCAGGCCGCGTCGTCGCACTTCCTCCGCTATGGCATGGGCGCCGCGCAACGTTCCGTCCCCGCCGATGGTGAACAGTATGCCGATGTCCATTCGTTCCAGGGTATCGACCATCTCCGACACATCCTGATTGCCCCGGGAAGATCCGAGCATGGTGCCGCCGCTCTCGCTGATGTGCTTCATGGATGCCGGGGTGAGTTCCAGCGGCCTGTGACCATATTTTGGTATAAACCCCTCGTAACCGTAGGGGAAGCCGTATATCCGCTTCACGCCGTAATGGTAATGGAGACACAGCACAATCGCCCGGATGACGTCATTGAGTCCCGGACATATACCACCGCAGGTAACGATGCCGCAAGCGAGTTCAGAGGGGTCGAAATAAATCTTTTCCCTCGGTCCCGCCTCCTCGAAGGAGGGTGGATACTTTCCGTCATCGAAATACTCCTTCACTTCCGTCGGGCACGAATGAAAGAGCACGCGGTCGTACTCCCTCACAAAATGGTATCCCTTCATGGGAGATAGAACGCGGCATTCGCCCAGGCTTGATATTTCGAAATTCAGATCACCGGAAATCATCTCAGCTCCTTTTGCGAAATTACCTTCATCCTAAATCCGGCAGTTGAAGGTATTCGCAGTGAACGACTTTGGGCTATTTCGTTGCTGCACTTAGCGAAATGAAGCGTAGACAGCCGATATTGTCTGAACCCGCCGAAGCCACGGCGAAGGCGGGTGAGTTTATCGGCTGTAGCGTAATGAGCTTAGAGCAGCAGAAATAGGCCATCCGGAGTGAACGGCGGATGCCTTCAACTGCCGAATCCAGGTTCACGTCTCCCTGGAAATCATATGCTTCAGAAGGTCGACCACCCGGTTCGAGTACCCCCACTCGTTGTCATACCACGCGACGATCTTGAAGAACCGTTTCTCCCCCTTCAGGTTGTTCTGACGCGTTGCCAGGGAATCATAAACGCAAGACTTCGTGGTATGGATGAAATCGCTGGAGACGACTTCCTCATCGCAATATTCTAGGATCCCCTTCAGGTAAGATTCCGAGGCCTTTTTGATCAGTGCGTCGATTTCTTCTATGGAGGTATCTCTCTCCGGCCGGAAGGTAAAATCGACGACGGAAACGTCGGGGGTCGGAACGCGGAAAG
>DATEVI010000417.1:0-2380 GCA_035281865.1 Geobacteraceae bacterium
CAAAGGACACCCTTCCTCCAAGTGTGAGAGGGAGGAGAATGCCGCATACCTGCTCGAAGACGTGATTTATTGGAAGAAATGACAGGGTATGGATACTGTTGTCCAGCTCGAAATGCTCAGCCATGCCCCTGATATTGGAAATAATATTTCCATGGCTAAGCATGGCACCTTTGGAGCGGCCGGTAGTTCCCGACGTATACAGTATGATGGCCGTATCTCCTGACGTGTGGGAGGAAGACGGCATGTCCCCATCATGAGACAGCTCTTCAAGGAATACAGTTATCCGTTTTTCGACCGGGAAAGATGCCACATCCGCGTTTGCAGTGGCAGGCTTCCCACAAGCATCGGTCAGGAGCCGTAGAACATCTTCGGCCATGGACTCCAGTCTGCGAGCCCTTTCGTGCGGGATTGCAGCGCTTGACACCAGGCTGCGCCATTCCTTGGCAAGCTCATGCAGAGCTCTTTCCGCCATGGGTGAGGAAGCGGCATCTTGAGGCGTTGCGTTAAGTATGACTACCCTTTGAAGGAGCGGCAGGCTTTCCCCTATTTCCTCTAGAGTTTCGATGTAACGGTAATCGACAAATATTGTGCCGGCGTTGCAATCCGACAAGATGTGGCGTAACTCCGCTTTCTTCAGTTCTTTGTCGATTGGCACGACAATTCCACCGGCCTTCAGGATTCCGAAATAGGCAGCGACCCAGTATGGTGATGACGGCGCCAGTATGGCCGATTTTTCAGCCCGCTCAAAACCGAGGCGGGTCAGTCCGGCCGCGATTTGGTCCGACAATCTGTCGAGGTCCCGGTAAGTCGTATCTTGCCAGATACCGGCTGCCTTGTAATGGAAAGCCGGTCTTTGGGGGTATTTTCGGCAACTGTTTTTCAGTAACGCGTCAATGGTTTCCAAACTTGCTCCTATCCGTACAATAAATTACTAGGCCCACTATCTCTGACATACCGGGCAAAAACAAGTGGAACGACCAGCCTGACGGAATTGCCTGATGGTGGCGCCGCACCTGTGGCAGGGTTCCCCTGACCTTCCATAGACATGCAGAGTTACTGGAAAATAGCCGGACGCTCTTTCATCCGAAATGGATTCTTTAAAGGCGGCCATTCCTTCTTCGATCGCGGTAAGGAGGACCGTTTTGATGGTTTCGACCAAACGCCGGTAAAGAACCAGTGAAATGGTCCCTGCCTCCATTGCGGGGTGTATACCCGCCCCGAATAGCGCCTCACTGGCATATATGTTACCTAAGCCCGCGACCACGGTACCATCCATGATGAACTGCTTGACGGCAATTGATCGGCCCCGGCTTCGCCTGAAAATGTATTGCGCGGTAAACGTGTCGGTCAATGGCTCAGGTCCGAGCCGCTTCAGGAGAGGATGATCCTTCGGGTCGCTTTCCGTCCAGAGGATGGAGCCGAACCGGCGCGTGTCGTTGAACCGGAGGCAGATGCCGTCCCTGAAGACTATATCCAGGTGATCGTGCTTTTCGGGAGCCGTCCGGGCCGAAATGATCTTCACGTCACCGGTCATTCCGAGATGGAGTATGATCCACCCGGCAGGACAGCGAAAAAGAAGGTACTTGCCGCGTCGTTCCACATCCTGAATAATCTGCCCGGGAAGTTCCGTCCTGATCTCTGATGGTACCGGCCGGCGCAGATCGGCGTTGCGCACCGTTACATCGAATATGGTCTTCCCTTGAATGTGCGGGGTGATGCGTCGGCGGGTCACTTCAACTTCTGGCAGTTCAGGCATATTTTTGTCTTGTCATGGCGCTGGATTTCCGCCAGAGGGTCAATCGGGCTGCGCGTTTGCCTGCGGAGAGGGATGAACTGCAGCACCCGGCCAAAGCAGTTGACCCGAAAGAATATGCGGGTTATAGTATCGCATTCTGTTCAGCAATCATACAAATTTTTCTGGAGCACAATGTCTGCAGTAGATATGAGAAAATTGCCTCCCCAGAGCGTCGAGGCTGAAATGTCGATCCTCGGCGGGATCCTGCTGGAAAACGAGGCCATAAACAGGGTTCTGGACATTCTGGTTCCGGAAGATTTTTACCGGGAAACTCACCGCAAGATAATGCGAGCGATGATAGAGCTCAGCGAGCACAGGGAGCCGTGCGACCTGATAACCCTCACCATCATGCTGAAGAAACGTGGTGACCTCGAAGAAGTCGGCGGAGGAGCCTATCTTGGGACCCTGGTAGATTTTGTCCCGACGGCGGCGAATATTGCTTATTACAGCAAAATCGTCAAGGAAAAGGCCATTGCCCGCAAACTGATCAATGCCGCAACAGAGATCATTACCAAGGGGCACGACGAACAGGTCGAAATCGAGCAATTGCTGGATGAGGCCGAGAAGGTTATTTTCGATATCTCC
>DATEVI010000418.1:0-3073 GCA_035281865.1 Geobacteraceae bacterium
GACCTTCACCACCGCCTCCCCTATTTTCGGGAAAACGAACTCGATGGCACACCCTGAAAAGAATGCGACCTTCGTCCTGCCTGCGGGCTGCCGGATCTTTTTGAACAGATCGCGGAAGGGCACCGGCGCAATCGCCGGCAAACTCCGGTACTCCGACAGGCCGGACAGGAACATGGGCATGTGGCGGATGAACCCGTCTTTCTCGAAGGGCTTCTGGGCGATGGATGCAGCCCGCAGCATGGCATGGAAGACCTTGCGGTTGTTGATGATCGACAAGGCGCTCCTGTAGATGAAGGGCAACCCTTCCTTTGACGCGAGTCGACGGCGGATCTCCAGGACCAGCCCCGGGATATCGATCTTACCGGGACAGACCTCCCTGCATTTGCCGCATCCGATGCAGAGTCCCTGGATATCTTCCGTCGTCTTCAGCTCATTGAACCAGGCGGTGAGGATCGTGCCGATGCCGCCGGTATAGATATGGCCGAAAACATGGCCGCCGACCAGGCGATAGACCGGGCAGACATTCAGGCAGGACGCGCAGCGGATACACTGGAGCGCCTCTTTGAATTTCGGGTCCCTCGCCATTGCGGTCCGCTCGTTGTCCATGAGAATGATGTGAAGATCCTTCATGGTGCCGTCATCGTTGCAAGACGGACCGGTGATCATGGAAACATAGCTGGTGATGGGCTGGCTGGTTGCGCTCCTGGGCAAGGCGGTCAGAATCGGCGCCGCATCAGTGTACTTCTCGACAAGTTTTTCCAGACCCACGATGGCCACGTGGGTTTTCGGAAGCGTGGTAACGAGACGGGCATTACCTTCGTTGGTGCAGATGACGAGGGTTCCGGTCTCGGCAATGGCGATGTTTGCGCCGGTGATGCCCAGATCGGCATCAAAAAATTTCTCGCGCAACTCCCTGCGTGCGACCTTGACCAGTTCCGGGATGTCGTTGGAGAGGGGCTCCTTGACCTCTTTGCTGAAGAGATCGGAAACCTCATCCCTGGTCAGGTGCAGCGCCGGCATGACCATGTGCGAAGGGGTCTGGCGGGCGAGCTGAATGATCCATTCTCCCAGGTCCGTTTCATCCGATTGAATGCCGAACCCGGCAAGGTGTTCGTTCAGATGGATCTCCTCGGACGCCATGGATTTTGATTTCACTATTTTCCTGACACTCTTTTCCTTGCACAGGTTCGCGATATAATCCTTTACCGCCTGGGCACTATCGGCGCGAAAAACCTTGGCGCCGCGCTCTTCCGCGGCTTTCCTGAATTTCTCTGCCAGTTCGTCCAGGCGACCTGCCGCGCTCCCCTTGATCTCCGCAATCTGCGTCCTGAGCGCCTCGAAATCGATCCCTTCGTATGCCTTGGCCCGGCTCGCGGGATAATTCCACCGGTCAAGGATACCCGCCAGATTCTGATTTTTCAGGGCTTTGTCTATGGATTTCGCGAATTTCTTTTTCATAAGCTAGTCCCTTCCAATTCATCGACACATGCGATATAAAGGCGCTCAGGTCCGTGGACGCCGATGGCGAGTACGCGCTCGATGTCCGCTGTCTTGCTCGGCCCGGTGATCAGGGCGATGTAGGCGCTTTTGTCCGGATGCACTTTCGTCATGACCGATGGCAGGTCCGGCACGATGTTCCCGGTGCCCAGCAGAGCGATATGAATCAAGGGGAGCGCCGAAGCCAGCCGCTGTTCCGCCGCGGTGGAGTCCTGCACAAGGGTCCCGGTGTCCGCAATTCCCCAATCCATCCGGGTAATGCCGACCCGGGCACCCTTTGACAGCTCACGGGTAACCTGAAACGTCAAGCCGTGGTATTTCACGGCAAGCGCTTCTCTCTCGGTGCCAGAGAGAAACGGCGACTCGGCCCAGACCGCATAGGAACCGGGAGCGTCCCCGACATCTTCTTTTGTCAGGATATCCTCAATAAACGCAAGCGCCTCCGATTTCAAGCCGAACCGCCTGACTTCCGTGTTTCCTGCTCCTTCGGCATTTGCTTTAAATTGCTCGTACACGTGTGTTTCTCCTTAACCCGACACCGATCGGCACGATGCACAGTTCAACCAGGACTTTCATGCTGTCAGTTCTCCTTTTCCATTAAGCGATAACGGTGTTCACAAGGAGGGAGGTCTCTCCCGTATTTCCGTTTTTGCAGACTCAATACAACAAAAGTTAAAGTGCAAAATCAATGTTAAGGTCCATCTTGTCTCACCTTTCGTTTCACCAGTTCCGTAGCCTGTCACTAAGGACCCCTAAATGTCAATATGCAAAGTCTGTCGCATCAACTTCCCTTTTCCTGGCTTGTCTACCGGGATGTCGAGGAGGGGCGCAATGAATTGAATTTCTCGGAATGGCAAAATGGCAGGCGGAAGGGAGAGAAACCCTCTGAAATCAGAGAGCAGATTACCGAAGGGGGAATGCCACCCATCGAGTATGGCCTGGTTCATCCCGACGCACGCTTGACAGGGGATGAGAAACGACAATTGGTCGACGGTCTGACCGCAAAATTATTTCCCTGTCGTTCATTTCAAAGGCAACACCCATCCTGAACAAATCCTCACTCTCCCCGAGACAAGCTTGAACCGTCGGTTATTTCAAAGGATTGCCAGCGAGTGCCCCGCGAATTGGCCTTCGCCCGGATCACATACCTGATTGTCATCGATAATGCCGCTGCAGCTCGGAGGCATATTCCTTCCCTACCCTGTTCGCGTTCCGGTCGAGCCACTCGCTCAGACGTGTCCGCCCGGCAGGCAGCCTGTCCGATACCAGCATGCCGGCCATCAGTCCCGTCACTTCATCTCGGGTAAGCAGCACATCTCCGACCATGGAGCCCACCATCCCGGAAAGAAACAGCGCTAGGTCGGGATTAATATGGACTATCGTGGTCCAGCTTCCGATCTTTTCGGCGATTAGCTTCACCAGTCCGTCAAACGTATAGATTTCCGGGCCGACCGCATCCATGACCATGCTTTCCGCCTTGCCGCCTGCTTCGATGGCGATCTCCGCCAAGTCCTCCACGAATACCGGTTGCAACCGATAATCCCCCTTGCCGAATACGGGAAAAACAGGATAACGC